>JAEEIH010000030.1 GCA_016281275.1 Lachnospiraceae bacterium
CCTTAATTCCAAAAACGACGGTATACCCGTTATCACTTTTTTTGTTATAGGAGTGGTTCTGTATTACGTTTTCATTTGATATTCTTTGTTTGCATTTTTCATACGGGTGTGTTTTAATCCAAACAGAGATAAATAATACAAGAGAAACACCCCGCGAAAAAAGCGGGGTGTTTCTCTTGTATTTGAATGATCAAATTATTTGAGTGTAACCTTAGCGCCTGCTTCTTCAAGCTTCTTCTTAGCTTCCTCAGCCTCTGCCTTTGAAGCGCCTTCCTTGATAACCTTGGGAGCGCCGTCAACAGCGTCCTTAGCTTCCTTGAGGCCAAGACCGGTGATCTCACGAACAACCTTGATAACCTTAACCTTCTCAGCACCAACTTCTGTAAGCTCGATGTTGAACTCTGTCTTCTCTTCCTCAGCTGCGCCTGCTGCGGGACCTGCTGCAACTACTGCAACGCCTGCTGCTGCAGAAACGCCAAATTCTTCTTCACAAGCCTTAACAAGATCGTTAAGCTCTAAAACGGTCATGCCCTTGATTGCATCGATAAATTCCTGTGTTGTCATTTAAGTTTCCTCCATAATTATTGCCTTTGATTCAGGCTTTGTAATTTTACTACTTATGTAGTAAGTTAATCTGTTTCCGGCAATTTCTTGCCTCTGTGCGCCCTGTTCTTCTGCGAATAAGCGAATCACACACCGGCGCGGTTTGCATCCCTCGGCATTATGCCGCCTGTGATGCGGACTCCGTCTCATTAAGCCTCTGCCTGCTTCTCTGCGATCTGCTTGATAACGCGAGCAAGGTTGGAGATAGGAGACTTGATGCTGCCAAGCAGCTTGGAAATAAGTACGTCTCTTGAAGGGATAGTTGCAATAACTTTGCATCCTGCTTCATCGTAGTAAGTACCGTCGATAACGCCGGCCTTAAAAGTAAGCTTGGGAGCGTCCTTCATGAACTCTGCAAGAACTCTTGCGGGAGCTGTAGCATCGTCAGCGCTGAACGCAACTGCCGAAGGTCCGTCGAGAACCTTGTCGAGCTGAGCGTAGTCAGTGCCTTCGAAAGCTCTCTTCATGTAGGTGTTCTTATAAACCTTATAAACAACACCGGCTTCCCTTAACTTCTTACGAAGAATAGTGTCCTGCTCTACGGTAAGACCGCAGTAATCAACGATAACTGCTGCCTTGGCTGTGGAAACATGACCCTTGATCTCTTCGATGATGGGGGCTTTAAGCTCTACCTTAGCCATTTTCTTTCCTCCTTATCAGATTTTGGGGAAGACGAAATATTTCTCCGATCCGAATCCGTAATCGCATCGCGATACGGGAATCCGGAGCTTTAAAAACGAATCGGCTTCCCTGCCGAATTGCAGGAAAGCCGTTATAATCATGATAGTATTATACCAAAATCAAAATCAGCTTCCTCGGCAGGCGATGAACTCATCATTATGTCGGGTATGAACCCGATACCTGCTGTCTTCGGACAGAGCCGCTTTCGCGACAAAAGGTAATTTACCATGCCGAGGGCTTTGTTGTCAAGAGTTTTTTTCTGCTAATCCTGTCTTTCAACATCAGAGCGGCTTAATCTCTGTTTCACCACCATAAACCGTCGGATCAGGATCGTCAGACTGTCATCCCTTGTCTCTCTTGAACTTAACCTTGCTTCCGACACCTGACTTCTTAAGAAGTTCAACGAGTGCATCAAATTCTTCGTCGGTTGCTGCAGAGATGTAGAACGTTGCATTCGATTTGATGCCGTCAAATGCACCGGGCGCGATCTCCGTGACATTAGCCGAAAGCTTGATGGTCCTCAAGTTCTTAGCTCCGTTAAAGGCATCCGCCCCGATCGAGGTGATGGAATCCGCAAGAGTAACCTTCTTAACGCTTGTGTTATCCTTCATTGCGCCGTCACCGACACTTGTTACGGGAACGGACTTGCCGTTAACCTTAACCGTTGCGGGTATCGATGCCGATGCGGTTGTTGCCTCTACTGCCGTAAGGACAACTCCGTCGTCTTCCACCGCGAAACTCTTCGAGATCTCGGAACCGTCTGTCTTTTTGCTTCCTAACGTTACCGATACATTGCCTTTCGAATCGGTTTCAGTAACCGTCGACGTAGCACTACCGTCAGCCTTCGTCTTAACAACGCTTTCGCTGCTTGATCCGTCAGCTTTTTCTACAGTTGTGGTGCTCGTCTCTGTTCCCGACTTGCTGATAGTGACTTTTTCCTTCTCTGTCGCAAGAACCCTACCGTCCTCATCTGTTGTCGTAGCAGTACGTGTAAGGCTTCCGTCAGCCTTCTCAGTGATCTTTTCCTTCGTGGTGCTACCATCCGCATTCTGCGTAGTTGTGTTTGTCTTTGACGAACCGTCCGTGTTCACTGTCGTCTTTGTGGTACTTGTGCTACCATCCGCATTCTGCGTCGTCGTGTTTGTCTTAGACGAGCCGTCCGTGTTCACTGTCGTCTTTGTGGTACTTGTGCTACCATCCGCATTCTGCGTCGTCGTGTTTGTCTTAGACGAGCCGTCCGTATTCACGGTTGTCTTTGAGGTACTTATACTGCCGTCCGCGTTCTTCTCGGTAGCTGTGATCGTCTTAGTTCCGTCTTCCTTTGTCTTTTCAACCACCTTTGAAGTGCTGAGGACATTACCATCAGCATCCTTCTCGGTGCTTGTTGTTGTAACCGAACCATCGGGTTTTTCAACTACCTTTTCGGTTGTCGAAGCACCGTCAACATCCTTTGTTGTATTTGTTGTGGTAACTGTTCCGTCGGTCTTCTTCTCAACCTTCTCAACAACCTTTGTACCGTCAGCTTCGGTCGTGGTGGTCGTGGAAGTCGTCGAACCGTCCGGCTTCTCTACCACTTTCTCTGTGACTTTGCTGCCGTCTGTGTAGGTTGTAGAAGTTGTGGTTGTCTGTGTTCCGTCTTCGGCCGTGTTCGTGCTCGTAGTCTGATCCTTTACTTCAGGTTCCTCGTCAGCGACTACGGGAGTAGGCTCAGGCGTGGGCTCCGGTGTCGGCTCGGGAGTAGGCTCGGGCGTGGGTTCCGGTGTCGGCTCAGGAGTAGGCTCGGGCGTGGGCTCAGGTGTGGGTTCAGGCGTAGGCACCGGTGTCGGCTCAGGCGTAGGTTCCGGAGTAGGCTCCGGTGTGGGCTCAGGAGTAGGCTCAGGCGTAGGTTCCGGAGTAGGCTCCGGTGTGGGCTCAGGAGTAGGCTCAGGAGTAGGCTCGGGCGTAGGCTCCGGTGTGGGTTCAGGCGTCGGTTCCGGTGTGGGCTCAGGTGTAGGCTCAGGAGTAGGCTCGGGTTCAAGCGTGCCGTCAGTTATCTCACCGGTCCATTTTGTGCCGTCATACCAAAGATTTGCCGCGATCTTCTGATTGCCGTCAAACACCGCTTCTCTGCCGTCAAAGGTGACCCTAAGAGGCTCCGAGTCAACATTAACGATCGCTCCCATCTCGGCGCTGATCTTGCCTTTTCCGGCTGTTCTCACCATTCCGTCCTGAAGGATGTTAAGCTTGGCGCCCTTAACAATACTGAGGGATGCAGCTTTTCCATCTTCCCCGGAAACATTGAGAATTCCGGATATATTTGCTTCTGTAATTATCTTAACCGTAGAATCAGCATGATCTTCTGCATTTTCCGGATTCTGTCTTCCTTTTATCGTGAGCGAACTGCCGCTTGCAACAGTCAGTTCCTTAATGTCCAAATCGAAATCAAAATCCTTCGCATTTCCATCTTTCACGGTAATGCTTTCAAATGTTTCAGGGTTATAGTAGAGATTGTCCCTTTGAGTCCACTTATCGCGATATCTTGTATGTTCAAAGATTTTCTGTTCTTCAGGAAGGGTGACCGAAAGCGAAAGTCCGGGGCCGCCGTCCTTTATTTCTCCGCCTCCTCCGTTAAAGATAAAGATGTAATCGACATCATTATTATCATTACCGTCGAATCTAACATCATGTCTGTCGAACGGTCCCATATCCACTCCATATTCGGAGTACTCCTGAGCATCCGTATTATAAATCTTTGATCCTTTTGTAATTCTTACCTCTCTATCAGATGTAATACGACTGAGGGCAGGCGTGTAGATCTCACGGGGCAGCCCATCGGAATCCAGATTAAGGTGACCGTTGCCCTCTGCCAAAATATCTCCGCTTGCTCCGCCGATCGTGAGCTTTTCTCTTACCAGGAACTCATTTGCACCGTCTTCCGAAGAACCGGTGAAGTTTGTTATTTCGACGGTATCATTCAGTTCCGCCTCATCTACTTCTACAATGGTAGGTTTCACGACACCGTTTTCAGAACTCTCTTTGATCGTAAGCTTCTTTTGTGTATTAACAACCAATTTTTCTGCTCTTAAG
>JAEEIH010000031.1 GCA_016281275.1 Lachnospiraceae bacterium
CAAAGAACTCGGATGCAATAAATCCGCTTATGCTCATCACCGCGACGATGTTATCGAAACTGCGATGATGTCGCTGATCTACGAAGGTCATTTTTATTGCTTCGCTCCCGTTACATATCTCGACAGAACAGACATTACTCTTATCAGACCGATGCTTTATGTGAGTGAAGCCGATATAATCGGATTCACAAAAAAGATGGAATTACCGATCGTAAAAAACCCCTGTCCCGCAGACGGAAACACAAAGAGAGAATATGTCAAAAACCTTGTCAGCAGGCTCGAATACGAAAATCACGGCTTCAAGGATAGGATGTTCCATGCCGTAAAATCCGGGATTTCTTCATTTATGTCATAAGCAAATCTCACATGATTCAAAATCACGTAAACAAAAATCAATATAAACGGAAAAGACCGATAACGATACCGAGGATCTCGCAATCATCAACGATGATAGGATCCATCGCGTCGTTTTCCGGCTGAAGTCTGATGTGATCCTTTTCTTTGTAGAATGTTTTAACCGTAACGCTGTCACCGACAAGCGCAACGACCATCTCGCCGTTACGTGCGTCATTCTGCTGCTTGACAAGAATCCGGTCACCGTCGAAAATTCCTTTATTGATCATGCTCTGACCTTTAACCTTAAGCATGAACGTCTTTGAATTCGGAAGATACTCGATAGGGATGGGGAAATACCCTTCAAGGTTCTCAACCGCAAGAATAGGACTGCCGGCAGTGACAGTACCGACAATGGGAATATTAGAAATTTCCTTTCTCATAGAATTAAAATCATCATCAACAAGCTCAATAGTGCGTGATTTTGAGCCGTCACGCCTTATATACCCTTTTTCTTCAAGGGCCGAAAGATGCGAATGAACCGTGGATGTTGAGCTGAGATTAACACCCTCGCAGATTTCACGTACCGAAGGAGGGAAACCTCTCTCCATAATGAAGCTTTTGATATAATCTAGGATCTCCTGCTGTTTAATGCCGGGTGTCACGGATTTTTTAGCTCCCATAATCATTCCTCCTCGTGGTTTTTTGCTTCCGGTATTTCGCTTGTGGGTTTTCGCTTCTGATTCGTTGCCAAACACATGTACGACTTTTATTCTATCATGTAAAAATAATATTGTCAAACATTTGTTTTGTCAGTCCAAGTAAACATTATCCGCATCTTTCCAGATTCTCTCGAGCTCGTAGAAAGATCTCTGATCGTTCATAAACACATGGATCACGATATCACCGTAATCAAGAAGTATCCAGCCGCTGTTCTTCTGTCCTTCGACTCTTTTGGGAGAAATGCAAAGTTTTCCCAGTTCGTCAATGATATTGTCTGTGATAGCTTCAATCTGAGGCTGATTGTAGCCGTGTGTGATCACAAAATAATCGCATATTACGCAAAGCTTTTGAATATCAAGTATCTTGATATCCTCGCCTTTTTTATCGACTATGGCTTTTTTTATCGTTTTTAAAATTTCAATGTTTTCCATTCAATATCTCCTCGCGGTACTTATTATAATATTCATATGTCTTTACGGTTTCATAACAGATGTAACCCTTACTTTCATGTATAAGATAATTATAGCAGCTGCATGCTATCTCACAAACGGCTATGTCAATATTTTCATAAGCAAGAGGCCTCAGCACATTTAAAGGGATCATACTGTCCTGATCCCTTTCGGGTTCGATATAGTCCGCGGTGTAAACGATCTTTTCAAGTATCGTCATCCGCGGTCTCCCGACGGTATGATAGTATATGGCATCAAATATTTCTCTGTCATCAACTCCAAAATATTCTTTGGCAAAATATGCACCGACCTTGGAATGAATGAGCGCGTTTCCGAGCGACCATTCTTCTTCGCAAACGTCAATATTATATTTATTTACAAATCTTTCGTTTTCTTCGCGGGAAAAACCCTTTGCACAGTCATGCAAGTAACCCGCAAGATAAGCCTTTCTTGGATCGCATCCGTATCGTAGCGCCAGCCTTCTCGATTCCAATGCAACTCCCCGTATGTGAAGAGCTCTGTGAGCAGACAGGTTTTCATGCATATATCGGTCCGCTCTGATTATCAAATCCGAATATTCTTCTGTGTTCATATGATAATGTCTGTTTTTACTTTTTATCTGAATTTATATCTATCTTTACTCTGCATTGTTTTCTGCTTTATATCAGTCTTACATTTCAGCTTACAACTTTCTTCATGTTTACACAAATCTGTATTATCAGATATTTACTTGTAATAATCGAAATCCCATCCGTAAACTCTTACTGTGTCGCCGTCCTTGATTCCGAGTTCTTCAAGCTGCTTTAAGATTTCGTTTTCCTTCATGAATTTCTGGAAAAAATCAAATCCTTTTTCGGATGAAAGATTTGTGTAACCGAGCATTCTTTCAATCCTCGGACCTTCGACAAGATAGACTTTTTCCTCCTCATCATAGGTAACGGTAAACGGAAGTCCGGCGGTACTGTCTTCTTCATAAACAAAGTCGGGCTCATAAGTGACGATATAATCACCCATTTCTTCGAGAAGAGAACCGACACGCGATATAAGTTCACGAAGTCCTTCTCCGCTCACCGCCGAAATACCGAACACTTCTTTTCCTATAAAATGCTCTTTTATCGACTTCAAAACAGTTTCTTTCTCTTCATCGATAACAGCATCAAGCTTATTTACAGCGATCACAAAAGGCTTTTTGATAAGGTCCTCACTGTACGCCGAAAGCTCGCTTCTGATCTTCTCGATGGCATCCACAGGGTTCATCTCATCGGGGGATGCCGCATCAACCATGTGAATGAGCAGTCTTGTACGTTCAATGTGCTTTAAGAATTTAATGCCGAGTCCGATGCCTTCCGATGCTCCCTCGATAAGCCCGGGAATATCAGCAATAACAAAAGGTTTCGAAACGTACTTTTCAACAACACCGAGGATGGGATTAAGGGTTGTAAAGGGATAATCTGCAATCTTTGGCTGTGCGTTTGAAACACGTGAAAGAAGTGTCGATTTTCCTGCATTGGGGAAACCGACAAGACCGACATCGGCAATGACCTTAAGTTCAAGGATAACATTGAGCTCCCTGGCCGACTGTCCGGGCTGAGCATATTTAGGAGCCTGCATGGTAGATGTTGCGTAATGCATGTTTCCTTTTCCACCGCGTCCTCCGGTAAGAACAACCTGTCGTAAATTATCGCGCGACATATCGGCAACAATCTTACCGGTCGTTTCCTCCCTGACGACGGTGCCTTCCGGAACTTTAAGGATCAGATCCTGTCCGTCTTTTCCGTTACAGCGTTTTCCGCCACCGTCCGCACCGTTCTGTGCGCAAAATTTGTGAGAATAACGATAGTCATTGAGAGTTGAAAGACCTTTGTCAACTTCAAAAACTATGTCTCCACCCCTTCCTCCGTCACCCCCGTCGGGACCGCCGTCAGGAACGAACTTTTCACGCCTGAAGCTCACATGTCCGTCTCCGCCCTTTCCGGACTTTATGAAAATCTTAGCAGTATCTAAAAACATCCTATTTCCTTTCAAATTTACAGTATCCGATAAATTATGCATCACTTATATCCACCGGACATAATACGACATTTCACGTGCAAGGATTGCAATTTTTCCGAATTACTAAAGAAAGAGGCTTATATTATTCATATAAGCCTCGAAAAATGAACAAACCAAAAATTAAGCGATGGGATAAACGCTAGCCTGCTTTTTATCTCTGCCTTTTCTCTCGAATCTTAATGTACCGTCAACAAGTGCAAATAATGAATCATCATTGCCTCTGCCTACATTAATTCCGGGATGGATCTTTGTTCCACGCTGCTTAAAAAGGATATTGCCTGCCTTAACGAACTGACCGTCAGCACGCTTGGGTCCGAGGCGCTTCGACTCGGAATCACGTCCGTTCTTTGTCGAGCCTACACCTTTCTTGTGAGCGAAAAATTGTAACGTCATCTTCAACATGACTTACACCTCCACATAATTAGTGTTCAATGCCGGAATAAGTCCGTACTTCAAAAAAAGCATCAAGACCAATCAACCAGCTTAACATATTTGCTGCCTTCATCATTGATTATTGCGTTAATGCCGAGTTCAAGGCTCTTCATAAGGAGCTTGGCATCTGAAGACGGATCGTCCCCGAGGACACAGCGTATGTGTCCTTTTTTCTCATCGCTTTCAAGGTCAAATACCGATGAAGTCAAACGAGAAATCGAATTAACGCAATTGATCACAAGCGCCGAAACGGCGGCGCAAACGATATCTTTGCCGAATGCGGCAAATCCTGCATGACCGGTACAGATGAAACCTACCGGATCATTATTGTGATCATACTTAAACGAAACTTTAATCATACAAAATCAAATGTCACGCAAAAGAAAGCTATTGCTTTACAATTATGAATGCGCAATCAATTACGCATTGATCTTGTCGATCTTAACCTGCGTGAAAGCCTGTCTGTGACCATTCTTCTTATGGTAACCGGACTTGTTCTTGTATCTGTAAACAATAACCTTCTTTGCTCTGCCTTCGGCAACAACGCTTGCGCTTACGGTAGCGCCCTTGACTGTGGGATCGCCGATTGTAAGACTGCCGTTGTTAACAGCAAGAACCTGATCGAAAGTAACTGTTTCTCCGGCTTCAACGCCGAGCTTTTCAACTCTGATGATGTCACCTTCAGCTACCTTGTACTGCTTACCGCCTGTTGCAATAATAGCGTACATAAGACACCTCCTATCATCATTACTCGCCAGCTGTGGCAGCCCGTCTTTAAGACATGACATTTAGAGCCTCGCTGTGCGGCACACA
>JAEEIH010000032.1 GCA_016281275.1 Lachnospiraceae bacterium
CAGACTCATACTGCGTGAATACTTCCGCTTCTACGGCGGTACGATCTCGAAAGAGAGCAGGTGCCTCAAGATCGTGAACCGCGAGTGGAAGGGTATTATCGGCGGGAGCGAGTTCTCTCTTAATGTTAAATTTGAAGCAAACGACGGAGAGAAGATCTTCGGAATGGGACAGTACCAGCAGGATTGCATGGAGCTTAAGGGCTGTGTTCTTGAGCTTGCGCAGCGCAACTCGCAGGCTTCGGTGCCTTTCGCGCTTTCGTCGCTCGGATACGGCTTCCTTTGGAACAATCCCGCTGTCGGCAAGGTTACCTTTGGAAAGAACTACACCGAGTGGATCGCGCGTGCCACCAAGGAAATGGACTATTGGATCACGGTTGCCGACACCCCGAAGAAGATACTTGAAAACTACACGGCTGTTACAGGCAGAGCCGGTGAATTCCCCGAATACCTGATGGGACTGTGGCAGTGTAAGCTCAGATACCGTACTCAGGAAGAGGTTCTGGAAGTTGCAAGAAAGTACAAGGCTGAAGGCATAAAGATCGACCAGATCGTCATCGATTTCTTCCACTGGACGCTTCAGGGCGAGTGGAAATTCGACCCGAAGTACTGGCCCGACCCAAAAGCCATGATCGATGAGCTTCACTCCATGGGGATCAGGGTCATCGTTTCGATATGGCCCTCCGTCGACAGAAGAAGTGAGAATTTCTACCCCATGACCGAGGCGGGACTCCTTATGAGGACCGAGCGTGGATCGGTGCAGACGTATGATTTCCAGGGCGACTGCGTCGAGATCGACCCCTTCAACCCCGAAACAGCTAAGTACGTGTGGGAGATCTGCAAGAGAAATTACTACGATCTCGGGATCGACGCCTTCTGGCTCGACAACTCCGAGCCGGATCTGACCGTTTATGATTTTGATCACTACCGTTACTGCGACGGCCCGGCGCTTGAGCTGAGCAACCTGTATCCCCAGATGTACAGCCGCATCTTCTACGATGCGATGAAAAAGGAGTCCGACAGACCCGTAGTGAACCTTTTAAGATGCGCATGGGCAGGATCGCAGAAGTATGGCAATGTTATCTGGTCGGGTGATGTGCCTTCAACCTTTGAGGCTTTCAGAGATCAGATCTGCGGAGGTCTCAATATCGGAATAGCCGGTATCCCGTGGTGGACGACCGATATCGGCGGTTTCATGACCGATGATGTGGAGAATCCGGAGTTCAGACAGCTTCTCATCCGCTGGTACCAGTTCGCAGTTTATTCGGCTGTTCTCAGGATGCACGGCGACCGCGGGCCTTACACCATTCCGAGACTTGACGACAGGGAGCGCGGCGGAGGCTACATGAACACCGGGCAGCCCAACGAGCTTTGGAGCTACGGCGAAGAAAACTATCGCATCATGAAGAAATACCTCGATATCAGACTCGGGATGCATGACTACATCAAGTCGCTTTACGAGGAGGCAAGCACTAACGGCTCACCGCTTATACGACCGATGTTCTACGAATTCCCCGAAGACGAAAAGTGCTGGGAGCTGTCGGATCAGTACATGTTCGGCCCGAAGTATCTTGTGGCGCCGATCCTTCATTACGATCAGTTTGAGCGAGAGGTCTACCTGCCGGCAGGCAAGTGGAAGCTTGTTCACATCGGTGCAGGTGACGAAAGTGAGAACGCTTATGAGGGCGAAAGAAAAGCAAGCGAGAGTGTTTTCGAGGGTGGAAGGAACATAAGCGTTAAAGCGCCTCTTGATTATATCCCGGTATTTGAAATTATAGAATAAAGCAAGCTTCCGGAAGAAGCACCCGGTGCTGTCTCCGGCAGAAATCAGATCTTTGCAAAAGTAGTTTCGGAAAACCAAGATCCGGGAACTTCAAACGATGGCAGATCATATGGTTCTTTACATCAAAATATGCTACAATAAAAGTCGGTTTTCCCCGACATAATAAAAGTCGGGAAAACCGGATTTATTATTACGTCGGGCAGAAGACTGTCTGCTTGTCGATCCAAAGGGGTTTTGATCATGAAGAGTTTCAGGGAAAATATATGGCAGGAAGGCGAGTACACCTACATGGCGGCGTACGGTTTCACCCCCAACATCAGGGCGTACCTCCATGAGGACGGTGCGGAGCATGATTGCCTGCTCATCGTTCCCGGTGGCGGGTATTGCATGGTTGCTTCGCCCGAAGCGCAAATCCCGGCGATGGAATTCTTTGACAGGGGGATGAATGTTTTTGTTCTCACATATACTGCCGATATAACCATGTCTGTGCCTCTTCTTATGCAACCCATGAATGATGCCGCAAGAGCGCTCAGATTTATCAGAAGCAGGGCGGAAACTTACGGGATCGAAGGAAAGAAGATCGTTATGTGCGGTTTCTCGGCAGGCGCGCATGTGTGCGGGAGCCTCGCAGTTCACCACAGGGATGTTAAAGATCCCAATCCCGCATACAATCAGATTTCGGCAAGACCGGACGGAGTTATTCTTGCATACCCGGTGATCACGCTCGGAGAATTCACCCACATTTATTCGGCACAGGCACTCATAGGGAGAGACTTGCCGGATGATCTTAAAGATTATTTCTCTCTTGAAAAGCATGTGACGGAAGATACGCCTCCCTGTTTCCTTTGGCAGACGAGAGACGATAATCTTGTTCCCGTTGAGAACAGTTACCTGTTTGCAAACGCATTGAGAGAAAAAGGTATATATCACGCACATTATGTCTTCCCTGCGGGCTTTCACGGTCTGTCTATCCCCAACGAAGCGTTTTTCAAGGGAGATTTTTCGGATTCTACGATGGAACAGCTTGAAAATGCGATAGAAGCCGTGAAAGCAGGCAAAGGGATCAATGTATCGCCCGAAAGGGTGGCTGAGCTTAAAGCTCAGTTCCCGGACAAGAACTCGGAAGAAGCAAAAAAGACAGAAGAAAAACCGACCGAAAAAGAAGATTCGAACGGACCTCTTGTTTTCCGCTTCCCTGACGATCCGGTGAAAGCATTTGCGGATGTTGCGATGTGGCCCGATCTTGCGATGGTTTGGATGTCAAGGATATAACGTTGAAACGATAAAATAGTTTTCGAGGTAATATTGACAAAACAATGAAGCCCTTTTTGTACATCAAAGAGGGCTTCGTTTTCATATTGTAATCTTTGAAAGTTGAATCAATATTGAGATCATCACTGCTTGATAGTAACATCGAGCTGATTGAACGGAATCGATATCTTGTTCGCATCAAATGCTTTCTTGATGTTTTCCGTAAGATCAAAATAAACCGTCCAGTAATCCTCAGACTTAACCCAGACTCTCACCGTAAAGTCGAGAGAACTCTCTTTATGTGCGAAGAGGCGTACAAAAGGTGCCGGATCCTTAAGGACGAGTTCGTGGGCATCAGCGGTTTCAAAGATGACGCTTTTAACCTTATCGATGTCGTCGTTGTAGGAAGCGCTAATTTTCAGGTCGACGCGCCTTAAGGGCATTGTCGAAAAATCGGTTATATTGGAATTGGTAAGGGAACCGTTCGGTATGACAACGACCTTGTTGTCGACTGTCAGAAGCTTCGTGTACATGACGGTGATCTCACTGACAACACCGGCAACAGAAGCACCTTCGATATAATCGCCCACCTTGAAGGGCTTAAAGAGCAGGATCATGATCCCACCGGCGAGGTTTGAAAGCGAGCCTTGGAGAGCGAGACCGACTGCAACGCCTGCCGAAGCGAACACAGTCATGAACGATGTGGTCGGGATACCCCATATGATTGCGGTACTCGAAATAACCGCTGCGTAGAGTATGACTGTCAGAGCACTGCGCAGGAAGGTTCTTACGCTCGGTTCTACCTTCTGAACTTTTTTACTTCTGTCAATGATCTTTACAATCTTTTTGGCAATCTTTAAGCCAACGAACAAGAGCACCAAACCGCCGATAAAAGATAAGATGATGTCCGTTCCTTTTTCGGACAGAAAGCTTATAAAATCACCGGAAAAGAAACCGCTGTCAGATGCAACTTTTTCGGCAACTTCTTCTACAACCGCATTCTCCATGGCATATCCTCCCTGTAGCATTTTTGTGTTTTGTCAAAGAATTCTTTTGTTTAATGTTCAGAAATCTTTGAATGACTGCAATAACCGAACGGCATCCGATCATGCATCCGGATGTTGTTTGGTCACCTTAACCACACAACAGAATCATTATAGATTTTTACTCCGGAGTTTTCAATGGCTTCGACCTTTGCGATGTATAATTGTACGGAAATTCCGGGTATAACGGGTTGCTTTTGACCCGTTATATCGGTAGGTGAGGGCAGACTGAAAAAGGTCTGTATAAGTGAAAGCAAAATCAAACTGAAAATGGGACTTGTGAAAGAAGATGAGGAACATTATACTGTATCGGAGAGAGTTTTTTGGGAAAATAACAGTGTCAGGGTGTCTTTGAAGAGACGGGGTTGATCGGGCACTACCTCAAATGGAGCGTTGGGATGAAAAATAAAAAACACGGACGATTGACCGCATGGCTCATAGTGATGATCATGATCTTTATGAGTGCGTGTTCGTCTGAAGAAAAAACATCTTTTGAAACACCGACCGAAGAACCGTCGGAAGTTTTGGAAGAGATACATCAAGAAAAAAAGCCGGACAAGGAAATAGCTATCCTTTTCACGGGCAATCTTCTCGGAAATGCAACGGAGGAATCGGATTTTAAGTCGATAAAGGATCGTCGTGATGAACTTCAAAAAAGCGGAGTATCGGTTGATATCGTTGATTGCGGAAATCATGTAAGCACCGATAAAAGCGGAAATATTGAGGATGCGTTTGCCACACTTAAGTCCATGGCAGCTGTGGGATACAGCTATGTGAATGTCAGTATGCACGAATTCGATTACGGTATTGACGGACTCCGAAAAATGGCGACTGTAGAAAAACCGGAAGCTCTTTCGTGTAATTTCCGTTACAGTGGGTTCGGAGAGGATGTCACACAGGAGGTTGCCCGCTACGGGATAACCGATTTTGACGGAGTGAAGGTCGGCTATGTTGCGGTTACAGATCCTGAGGTTATCAACTCACACAGAGATTATCTGACCGAAGACGGCAGAACGGCTTATTCGTTCTGCGGAAGGGCGACATCCTATCTTGCGGAGACTGTACAAAAATATGTTGATATATGTAGAAGTGAAGAAGCCGATTATGTCTTTGTTTTGTCGGGCTTTGTCGCCGGATACGGCATCACGATGCTGGAACTTGCGCAGTTGACCGTCGGTGTTGACGGTTATCTTTATTCGCTCGGAAACAAAGGTGAGGAAAATTCTGTAACCGACGGTCAATTCAATAATGTTCCTCTCGCGGGAGTCGGTGAGGGTGTAGATTCTTTCGGAGAGGTCAGGATTTCAAAAGACGGCAGTATTTCGTTTTCACTTAAATAACTGTGAGGTATAAAGTGATTGAAATAAGCAGATATGATAAGTCCCGAGGAGGAGAAGTCAAAAAGCTTTTTCCCGTCCAGTGGGAAGAGATAAATTACAGTGAGGATGTCCTCGCTGACACGATAAGTATTGCAACCGACGGGGGAAAACTTGTCGGAATATGTTATCTTGTCAATACTCCATCAATAGATCGCGCTGACAGAGAAACCCCGGGGTATTTGAATGCCGCGTTTGAGGGGGCGCAGAACGGAGACGAAATTGAGACCTCAGGGATTCTCATAAATACTCTTATAAATGATTACAGAGCAATTTGCACCGTCAATAAGGATAAGAGGCTCATCCTTCGGACATTCAGTTATGTTTCAATGGTTGATTACATGAGTTATCTTGCTACATTCGGCTTCAGAGCGCAGAATTTTATGTACCGTATGAAGAAAGACCTGTCGGATGTGACTCCCGTAAATCTGCCTGAATGTTTTTCCTTCGAAGTCAGTGACGATAAAGGTCTGAAAGAAGAAATTAATGTTACTGCGGTCAAGGTCGGTGTTGACGGAAAAATCGAAGGTCTTGACGGTTATTTTGAGGCGAATGCGAGTGCATTCGGGATTCCCGACAGTGAAAAGGAGCTTGAATACAGGCTCAGAAGACAGAACGGAGTGCAGTTTATCGCAAGGGCAGACGGCAGAGTCGTGGGCGCTGTTTCTGTTTGGGAAAACAAAAACGGCTGCGTTTCAACGGAGAACATATTCTGTATAAGGGAATATAGAAGGCGCGGCATTACCGAAACTATTTTGCGCAGAGTATTGTCCCATCTTTCGTACAAAGGATACAGAGAAGCTGTGCTTTATGTGTATGGGGTGAATATTTATGCGATAGAGCTCTATATGAAACTCGGTTATGAGATAGTCGGGGGAACGGTTCATATGCTTTATGAGGACGGATATGAACCCGAAATGGTTTAGGTAGTCAAGAGGAGGATAAAAATGAGTTTAGGAAAAAAAATGACATATTGTGGGATCGGTCTTATGGCTGCAGCCGTCTTGTTTACGATACTGGTTGCGGCAGTTGATGTTAAACCGATCGGACCGCAGAATTCGTCGGTCGGGCTTGCGGGACTTAACAGTGCATTTGCTGATGCGTTCGGTGTTAATAAGGTTCTTTACGGAATCTCGGAATTCGGTGGTTATATCGCAATACTTGTCGCAGTTGGATTTGCGGTGATCGGAGTTATCGAGCTGATCGGGAGGAAGAGCCTTTTTAAGGTAGATTTTTGTCTTGTCAGCATGGGTATGCTTTATGTTGTTGTCGGAATCCTTTATGTGGTTTTCGATAAATTTGCCATTAATTTCAGACCTGTTCTTGAAGCGGACGGTACACTCGAATCGTCGTTCCCTTCATCCCACACGCTACTTGCTGTCTGTATCTTTATACCGGGCATTTTTGCTGTCGGACGTATCGTTAAGGAGAAAACAATTGCATTCATCATCACGTTGTGCATGTCTTTTTTTGCCGTGCTTGTGGTTATCAGCAGGCTTTTCTCGGGTGTCCACTGGCTTTCGGACATGATCGGCGGTGGGCTCTTCGGTGCGGCACTTGTCTGTGTTTATCTGGGAGCAAATCTCATGTACGAGAACAAATGAGACTGTTCGCTCGGCAGTATAAGTAATTATTCAGGTGATAGATTGGGAAAAGTCTATGGAAAAAAACACCCCAAACAAAAAAGTCATGCACCCGTCATGCGATGGGTGCATGTATTATGAGTATGATGACGAGTACGGTGAGTATTATTGTGTCGAGAGCTTTATCGATGAAGACGATTACGCGCGTATGGCAGGCGCCCCGGGACGACAGGGCTGCCCTTATTACCGTGCCGGTAATGAGTATACGATAGTCAGAAAGCAGATTTGACTGTACTTTAACCGTGTACTCTGTCTCTGGCCTCCTGAAGCTGCGCTTTGTCTATGTGACCGTTCGCGATTGTTTGATCGACCCAGAGCCGGAGTGAACGGACAGAAAGAGAAATGTCATCGAGATGCTTTTCAATCACGGCAAATTCATCATATTCTTCTTCGGTGATATCACCGTCCACGGAAATATTGATGAGTTTGTCTTTTTCCTTGTCGAAGTGGTTGAGGGAAGAGATGATTTCAAGAACGATCTGTGACAGATCCTTGAGCCTGATTTCCGGAACGTTTTTCTGTCCGATCGGGCATTCGTGTGAACAAAAATAATTGCAAAGGGCGGGAGCTTTATACGCCTCTGCCATTGCAAGTATCTCGTCGGGATGAGGAAGAGATTTCTCACTTTCAATCTTCTCAATCCTGTCTGCGGACATGAATACCATCAGATCCGATGCCTTTTCTCTGGTGAGTTCCAGATTTTCGCGGCTTACCTGATAAATGTTTTTGTTTTCTTTGATAGATCGTTTTCCCATAATTTGACTCCTCATTGGAAGCGTTTATCGGATCGCTTCCCAATATCTTTTGCCCTTACTGTTCTTCCTTATTACTTTATTTTGCTGATAATGCAAAATAACTGTCGTTATTTTTCGATTTGAGCATAATAAAACACAACACCAATATTCTACTATATCCACTCGTTTAATTTCAACCTAAAACAAAAACTCGACAGGTCAATGCCTCTTTGGTAAGATTATTCACATATATAACGATAAACTACGGATACAAAAACCGCATCTGAAGAGGAGGTGCCGATTTGGCGAATTTTACAAAAAATGCCATAAAGCAGACATTTGTAACATTACTCGAAGAAAAACCGTATAACGAGATCACGGTTAAAGAAATCGTTTTGAGATGCGGCATAAACAGAAATTCGTTCTATTACCATTATCAGGATATACCCGCACTTTTGGAAGAACTGATAAAGGAAAGTCTTGACAGAATAATAGAAGAGTATCCTTCTTTTTCTTCCTTGGAGGACAGTCTTCTTACCGTTGTCGCGTTTGCGGAAAGTTACAAGAGCGCGATACTTCATATTTTCAAGTCGGTTGATCGCGGGATCTACGAGCGCTATCTTTGGGAAGCCTGCGACTATGCGATAACAAAATACTGTGAAACGGTTTTCGGTGACATTCAGGTTAATGAGAATGACAGAAAAATCATTTTTCAGTACTATAAATGCGAGTGTTTCGGACAGGTCATGGCCTGGATGGAAAATGGGATGAAAGACGACATCAGAGTATCGTTTAAGCGTTTATGTGAACTGAAACGCGGTCATGCAGAAGAAATGATCGCCAGATGCGAGAAATAATAAAACCATATGATCAAAGAAAAGCACCCTGTTTGCTTTATTGGGCAGACAGGGTGCTTTTGTGTGATAAACAGCTTATGTGCGATAAACAAATGACGTCTGTTGTAAATATGTTTGCCATTGGATTTTGTTTAAGGTTTGCTGTGAGAGCTTGCTCTGTTGATGTAAATTTAGACAGATACCCCACATGTGTCACATTTTCAGACACGTGTACGGAAAGTGACCGTTTATAAAAGTATGATCCGGGATTATTACTGTATTCGTAAAAGAAATCAAACAACAATCACTTCCAAGAGGAGGTCTTAACGTGAAACTATCAAGATTTATCGTAAGATTTCGCATTCCGATACTGATAATAACAGTACTTCTTATGGTACCTTCGTTGATCGGTTATGCGGCAACAAGAGTTAATTATGACATGCTTGATTACCTTCCGGAAAACATGGATACGGTAAAAGGGCAGAAAGAACTCATGGATGAGTTCGGAAAAGGAGCGTTCTCTTTCATAATCGTTGAGGATATGGCTCCGAATGATGTCGCCGAACTTAAGGCGAAGATAGAAAAAGTTGATCATGTTGAGAGTGTTGTATGGTACGACACATTTGCAGATCTGTCGGTTCCGATGGAAATGCTCCCTGAAAAGTTATACCGCGCATTTAACACGGGTAATTCCACAATGATGGCA
>JAEEIH010000033.1 GCA_016281275.1 Lachnospiraceae bacterium
CTCTTCGCGCGTTCCGTCCGCGGCGATGTAAAAAATTCATCCGGCTTATTCTCTTCCACGATATGACCCCCGTCGAGGAAAAGAACACGATCGGCAACCGCCTTTGCAAACGCCATCTCGTGGGTAACGATGAGCATGGTGCGCTGCAGGCGTGAAAGTTCAAGTATAACATCAAGAACCTCTCTTACCATTTCAGGGTCGAGTGCCGCCGTAACTTCATCAAAGAGCATGACTTCGGGGTGCATCATAAGCGCACGAACGATTGCGGCGCGCTGCTTCTGTCCGCCGGAAAGCTGGCGCGGGAGCGCATCCTTCTTTGCAGAAAGGCCGACACGCTCAAGAAGCTGTTCTGCCTCGGCAAGCGCTTCCGCCTTTTTTCTTTTCTGTACCCTGACAGGCGCAAGCACAGCGTTTTCGATGATGGTTTTATGAGGAAAAAGGTCGTAGCTTTGGAACACCATCCCGATGCGCTGACGCATTTCCGAGATATCCTTTGACTCGGGATTAACGGGCTGCCCCGAAAGCAGGATCTTACCGTCATCGGCCTTTTCGAGTCCGTTCAGGCAACGAAGCAGTGTGCTCTTTCCGCAACCCGAAGGTCCGACGATCACGACGGTCTCCCCCTTGTTTACAGAGAAGCTTATATCATCAAGGACCACAAGTCCTTCAAAGCTCTTACTAAGATGTTCCACTCGCAATATCTCACTCATGTCTTTCTTCAATTCCACCTTTTTTCAAGATATTTTGAAAGTCTGCTTATCGGCCAGCACGCCAGGAAGTAAAGCACAAACACCGCCGCAAATACACCGAAAGCGGCACTCGGCGAAGTTTTCCTGTTTGCCTCGATTATCTGCTGCCCAACTTTAAGTACTTCCACGATGCCTATCATCATCACAAGGCTCGTTGTTTTTATCATCCTCGTGATAAGGTTTATGGCCAGTGGTATCAGCCGCCTTATTATCTGCGGAATTATGACGTAGATATATGTTGCCGCCCTGCTCATTCCGAGTGCTAAGCTGCTTTCATACTGGATTGGCTGGATCCCGGCGAGACACCCTCTGACAAGGTCCCCCATTTCGGCCGTTCCCCAGAAAGAAAACACGATCACCGCGCTCGCCTCTGCGGAAAGACTCAGTCCCATCGCTTTCGAAAATCCGAAATATACAATGAAAAGCAGTACCATCTGCGGCATCACACGCACAATCTCAAGGTAGATGCCGGTAATAACTGCGACAACCCTGTTTTTTGTGTGCATGAGCATCCCGAGAAGGATTCCGAGCACAATGCTTATGACTACCGAGAGCAAGCTTATCCACAAAGCCACGCCGAGACCTCCGAGGAGTCTCGAAAAATTACTGCCCATAAATAAAACCTCAAATCCCATAAATCCTCCCGCGCATCCGCTTTTCTAATATCCGTCCGGCAACAGATACCGGAAGGATCATGATCATATAAAAGATAACAAGAAGCACGAGTGCTTCGGAAGTATCATAGTAAAGGCCGATAAGATCTTTCGCCGTGAACATGAGGTCCATAAGGCTGATCGCAGAAAAAACACTTGTTTCCTTAAGCAAGAAGATCACATTGGCAACAAGTGAAGGAATCGAGAGTGCAAAGGCTTGCGGCAGCACGATAAGCACAAACAGCTTTGCCCTTCCCATTCCGAGTGCGAGTGCACTCTCTGTCTGTGATACGGGAACCGACTCGAGACCGCTTCTGAGACTCTCGGCCATGTAACTTCCGCCGAGAAGTCCGATCCCGATGATTCCGCAGACTTCTTCGCTTATAGAGAGCCCGATTGCCGGAAGCCCGTAGTAAAAGAAGAACAGTTGCACGAGAAGGGGCGTGTTGCGGAATATCTCGATGTACACACCCGCGATCCTTCTCAAGACCGGAATCTTAAAATACTGTGCCGCCGATGTTATCGTTCCGACAAAGAACGCAAGTAATATTCCAAGCCAGCCGACCCGGAGGGTCAGCCAAAGTGCTTCCGTAAACCGGGGGAGATAAGCCCCCATCACTTCAAAATCCATATCAGTTCCGCTTTCTGTGATCAAATCCCGACACTACGCGTGTCCCCACATTCTGAATGATCCAAAAGATCGCGATCAGCAGTACCACCGTAACGATCATAATATCGGTCTGCCACCTGTAGTAACCGTATCGAACCGCAATGTCACCGAGTCCGCCGCCTCCGACGGTTCCCGACATTGCGGAATACCCGAGAAGCACACCGGTAGTGATCACCGCACCGTTTAAAAGCGCGATCCTTGCCTCAACAACCATGACCCTGAAAATTATACGCAGGTTTGAAGCTCCCATAGCCTTCGCAGCTTCGATAACACCTTCATCGACCTCATTAAGTGCCGACTCAACCACACGCGCAATATATGGTGCGGCGCATATGACAAGCGGCACGATGGTCGCCGTCGATCCGTAGCTTTTTCCGACGATCGCGCGCGTAAAAGGAATCAGGACAATGAGCAGAATAAGGAACGGCACGCTTCGGATGATATTACAGATAAAATCTCCGATTCTGTATATGATCCTGTTGGGGTGAAGTCCTTTCTTCCCCGTTACCGACAGAACGATTCCGAAAGGAAGACCGAGGATGTACCCGAATACGGTCGATACGATCGTCATGTAGAGTGTATCACGAATGCCTTCAAGAAGCATTATAACAGTTTTTTCTTCAAACATCTGTCTGCACCTCCGTCACCGTGAGTCCTTTTTCCTTAAGATATGCGATCATCTCGCTGTTACTCTCCTGTGTTCCCGTAAGACTGAGGA
>JAEEIH010000034.1 GCA_016281275.1 Lachnospiraceae bacterium
AAGAAGCAAGATGCTTCCCACAGTCACAAGTGCAGTTCCGAACCCGTTTCTCTTCATACTAGCCTTCCTGCTTCTCAAGAGCTTCGTTCTTCTTTATATACTGAGTCCACTTGATGTTGCCGTATGTCGTGTTTGTAAAATATCCGATGTCATAAACAAGGAACACCCACTGTCCCGAAAGGATCCTGACAACTGTATCCACGGCGGTGAAGATGTGCCATGTCCACCATGAATCCCTCGAACGGAAAAACATAAGTATTCCGTCGATAATCGCCATAACAAACAGTGAAGAATCGAGATATGCGAACACTGTCTTAACGATCTCCTTAACATCTGCAACAAGTGAAGGATTATAATATAAGATTATTTTCTCAAGTATATTGTCATCATAATAATCTGTTTCCGGTCCGTACTTTGCGAGAAGATACCCTCCTGCAATCGTTATTGCTACGGTCGATATCAAAATGACCGCTGTCTGCCATTTTTTAAGCCTTCTGATAACGGTGATCTCTTTGTCTTTTCTGTCTTTATGCTTATTCCATGCAAAATACCCGAATGTATGAGCGGGAATCCAGTAAAGGAGCGCCGCAAACATTGACAAATACTGGGTTTTCGTCATCAGATAATATGCGACCGTTACCACCTCTACTGAGTTGTAAATAAGGAATGCCGACCTCCTCTGCTTTGAGAACAAAAGCTCACAAAACAGTCCGACGATCGTGATGAAGATGCTCATCACGTTAAGGAGCGTACCGCTCCATCCG
Source organism: Lachnospiraceae bacterium (assembly GCA_016281275.1). Taxonomy (GTDB): domain Bacteria; phylum Bacillota; class Clostridia; order Lachnospirales; family Lachnospiraceae; genus RUG11977. The sequence goes on from JAEEIH010000034.1 coordinate 765, forward strand.
TTCGTATCCTCCTCGGGCCAGATAACACCGGCCCCGACTGCAAGGATTATCATAACAAGCATCCACAACTTTTCATATGTGGAAAAATCGTTTTTTATCTTAAGTATTAAGTTTTTCATGAATTATTCACCTGTTAGGAAGCGGTTTTTACGCTTCCGTTTCCCTTTCATATACGCCACCGGCGTGGTAGCGCATGTAATTAATGTTTATTTGAAAGCATACTTCAATACACGGTATCACGAAAACCGTTATACCGGTACACCAAGTCTGCCGCGAAGAGATGCTCTCTTTCCCGGCAATGATCATAAACAATAATTACAGGGCGGGGAATTGGGACGCCTTGCCCTTCCTGTCCCCGGTCCGTGAAAGCGTTTTCCATGAAGGCCAAGGTGATGCTCCCGATGCACGGACAGGAACCCGACAAAGAATAACGGGCCATTGTCGATCGTTTTCATGCCGGTCACTCCTGTCTTGCTCCAAGAACTTTTGAGAACGCGCTTATCATTCCGATCCTGCCGTATTCGTAGGTGAGTCCACCCTGGATATAAACGCGGAAAGGCTCCACTACGGGCGCATCACAGGTAAGCTCTATCGTTGAGCCCTGCGCAAAGGTTCCTGCCGACATGATCTCGTCATGAGGATATCCGGGCATCTCGCACGGAACCGCCTCAAACATGGAATCTATGGGCGAAACCGACTGGAGCGCCTGACAGAAAGCAATGAGCTCATCCGCCGAGCGCAGGTTAAAGGTCTGAATAAGGTCGTAGTGCTTCTCTGCAGAACCGGGTTTAACACTATCAAACCCGAGTTCCTCAGCGAGGAACGCAGCAAATACGGATGTCTTCACTGCATTGGCCACCGTACGGGGTGCCATGTAAATACCCTTTAAGAATTTAAGGTTCTGGTTATAGTTCGCACCGAGGAACTTGCCGATTCCGGGTGCCGTAAGCCTGTCCGCAACCTGTGCGATGAGATCCGCACGTCCTGCCACATAACCGCCGGAGGTCGCAATTCCACCACCGAGGTTGTGCATGAGCGAACCTGCCATAACATCGACTCCGACTTCCGTCGGCTCCTCTTTGCAAACAAGCTCGCCGTAGCAGTTGTCGCACATAATGATCGTTTCGGGCGAAAGTCTCTTAACAAGCTCGCATGCCTCTTTGATCTTTTCGAGAGAAAGACCGCGTCTGTGGGAATAACCGCATGAGCGCTGGATCTCGACCATACTCACGCCGCCCTTCTTAAGCCTTGCTTCAATAGCAGCGAGGTCAAAGTCGTCGCCGATGAGGTCTATCTCTTCGTACTTGATCCCGTTACGAATGAGCGAAAGGGGCGAATCGCCTCTTTTTCCGACGATCTCTTCAAGCGGATCGTAAGGCGCACCCGTAATGGCAAGCAGTGTGTCACCGGGATGCAACAGACCCGAAAGCGTGAGCCAGATCGCATTGGTTCCGGACATGATGTGGGGACGTACAAGCGCGTCCTCGGTCCCGAGCACCTGTGCAAAAACAGCCTCTATCTTGTCGCGGGCTTCATCAAAGAAGCCATAGCCGTTGATCTCCGCAAAATCCGCATAGGTCACGCCGTTGTCAATGAACGCCTTTAAGACCTTGCGCGAATTAAACATACATGTGTCTTCTATTGCCGCCATCTGTCCGGCGAGGGCACTCTCCGCCTTCTCTGCCGCTGCGGCGACTCTGTCATTTATACAAAATTCCATTTATATACTCCATTTAGTCCCCCTCAGTACTTTCCTTCAACAAGGATTTGTACTGCAGGTCATTTATTGCTTGCAAGGAACTCCTCAAATGTCGTACCCTCCGAATCGATGAGCACCGTTACGGGGAAATCCTTAACCACCATGCGTCTGATCGCTTCTGTTCCGAGGTCGTCATAGGCGATCGTCTCGGACTCTACTATACATTTCGAAAGGAGCGCTCCGGCGCCGCCGGTCGCACCCATATATATTGCTTTGTTCTTAATTATTGAAAGCCGGACATCCTCGCTTCTCCTGCCCTTTCCGATCATGCCTTTCATGCCGAGGTCGAGGAGCGTGGGGGTGTACTTGTCCATGCGGCCTGCCGTTGTGGGTCCCGCAGACCC
>JAEEIH010000035.1 GCA_016281275.1 Lachnospiraceae bacterium
CTATATATCAGCACTCACGCAGCTCAATATAGATGAGCATAACCGCATTCCGACCACTGACGGCCGTCTTATCCGCCGTATGGTGAGAGACGCGCGTACACGCGGAACGTGTGCAAGAGACACGATCGCAATGTGGCCGTCGGTTCGACGCGGCGAGGAAGAAAATATATTCCCGTTCCAGGAGCAGGCGGATGTCATGTTCAACTCGGCGCTCATTTATGAGCTTGCGGTTCTCAAGCAGTCCGCAGAACCGTTGCTTTTCGGTATCAGCGAGGATGACCCGATGTACCTTGAAGCTAAGAGGCTTCTCAAGTTCCTCGACTACTTCATCGGAGTGAGCAGCGAGGAGATCCCGCACAACTCAATCGTCAGGGAGTTCGTGGGGGGAAGTGTATTTCCTGTGTAAAAAAGAATCGAAAGCGTTTCAAGACAAAACAGACGGGAACCAACTGCTCGAAAAGACCTCGCAGTTGCGCCGACGCTTCGCGCCGAGTTTTTGAAACGCTTCGTTAAACCATCGAAAGCGTTTCAGAACAAAACTCGGAAGAGCTTGAAAAGACCAAGCTCTTTCGGCTTTAGCAGTACGTTCGGTCGCGCACACGTGGAAATACGTGTGTGAGGAAAGTCCGGGCTTCGCAGGGCAGGATGCCGGATAACGTCCGGAGGGGGTGACCCCATGGATAGTGCAACAGAAATAATACCGCTTCGGCGTAAGTCGAAGTAAGGGTGGAATGGTGGTGTAAGAGACCACCGGCATGGCGGTAACGTCATGTGCTGTGCAAACCCCATCCGAAGCAAGACCATGCAGGAGGCAATGCGGCGGCCCGTCGCGTCTCCGGGTAGGTTGCGTGACAGCCCCGGAAGGGACTGTCGGAGCTGTTCGGTAACGGACAGTCAAGAAAGATGACCGATTAAAACAGAACCCGGCTTACAGTACTGCTTTTTTCAAATAAAAGAGGCATCTCAGCTTGCAATGCTCTGCGCGGATCGTTGCAACCCGGGATGCTTCTTTATTATTGAACGTACGTGATACCGGTTTGCGCTGTCCGTTACGGAATCGTTCCTTGTGATGTACTGCGCGCACGCGATGCCGGTTTGAACCCGACAAAAGGGGTTTGGGTGAGCTTGACAAGAAGAACTTGATTGAACAGAATGTGTGTATAACATGATCGGAAACGAAATAACACCGGGTAGAAAGGAGGCCCTACATGGCGGCAGGAGTATATCCTTCGACAAAAAAGGACGGGACAAAGTACTACCGTGCGTCATTGACGCATAAGGGAAAGCACATCAGTCTCGGCGGATTTCCTTCCGAGGACCGGGCAGAGCGCGCTTACAGAGATGCATGCGCTGTTCTGCGGACTTCGGAAAACTCGGAGCCTCCCGGAATTCTGGACCATAATAATGAAACGCACGTTCTGCCTTTTGATAAGTGGGTTGCGCTTGTGAACTTCCGTGATAACGGCATCTGGTGCCGGGGACCGATCTATCTGAGAAAAGGATATTTTGAATATTATCTCGATACACACGAAATAATACGTTTCGGTGCGGACGATCTTTTCTATTACACGCATCACACGATTCAAAAAAGAGGGGGACACCTCTTCGTGTCAGACTTCGGAATGCAGGTCAGTATTCTTTCGCGGTACGGTATCCGACCATATGCCGTTTCGGGACGTGATTATGTTTTCAAAAACGGCGATCCTCTCGATTTCAGGCCGGGAAACCTCACCGTCATAAACAGGTATAACGGAGTAAGGACCGAGAAAAAGGGAACAAAGGAGTCTTTTGCGGCCCGCATTAACCTTCCTTCGGGAAGTACGGTCGTGATCGGACACTACGATACGGAAAACGAAGCGGCCATCGCTTATAACAAAGCGGTCAGCATCTTGCGGGAACGGGGTTTTTCGCGCAACTGGGAGATCAATTACCTTGAAGATGTTTCGCCCGCAGAGTACAGGATCATATACGCCGGAGTTAAAATAAGAAAAGCACTGCTTGGCATTAAACCGTAAAATTCCGCGTAAACAATGCCGCCGCCGGAAAATAAATAAATTCCGGGACAGAGGCAAAGAAACTGAGAAGCAGTCCGGCAGAAGATAAGGTGATAAAGAAACAATATCGGATTGAAATCCCCGGGAGCGCGTGATAGAATATGCACCGACATTAAATGGATTGACATATATGCATGAATATAAATGACGGATCAGTCTGTATGCGTCTGTTTTAAGTGAAAGAATTATCCAAAGGAGATCATAAAATGCAGGAACTCTTATATCATTCAACCCGTGACACATCTCTTACAGCAACAGCATCGCAGGCAATTCTTCGCGGCATCGCGCCGGACGGCGGACTTTACGTTCCCGATAGGATTCCGACATTAAGGAAATCGTTCGACGAGCTTTCGATGATGAGTTATCCCGAGGTGGCTTATGAGGTGCTCAGACTTTTCCTTACAGACTTTTCGGATGAAGAGGTTCGAGCTGCGGTAAACGCTGCCTATAACACAGAAAATTTCGACCGTGACGACATCACATGCCTCATGAAGGCCAACGGCGCATATTACCTTGAGCTCTTCCACGGCAGAACGATCGCTTTTAAGGATATGGCGCTCTCGATCCTTCCTCATCTCATGAGCATAAGCGCGAAAAAGAACAACCTTAAGGAGAAGATCGTCATCCTTACCGCAACATCTGGTGACACGGGAAAGGCTGCTCTCGAGGGATTTGCAAACGTTCCCGGAACGGGCATCGTTGTTTTCTACCCCAAGGACGGCGTCAGCACTTTCCAGGAAAGGCAGATGCTCACTCAGGAAGGCGATAACACCCACGTTATCGGCATCAGAGGAAACTTTGACGATGCACAGCGCGAGGTCAAGAAGATATTCACGGACGAGGCGTTTGCCGCAAAGATGAAGAGCGCGGGATATGTGTTCTCTTCGGCAAACTCCATAAACATCGGGCGACTCATCCCTCAGATCGCATATTACGTTTATGCTTACACAAGGCTCATGGAGGACGAGATCACGTTTGTTGTTCCGACGGGCAATTTCGGAAACATCCTTGCCGCTTATTATGCAGCAAAGATGGGCGTGCCCGTATCGAAGCTCATCTGTGCTTCGAATGACAACAAAGTTCTTTTTGATTTCTTTGAAAGCGGCGTGTACGACCGAAACAGAGATTTCATCCTCACAAGCTCGCCGAGTATGGACATCCTGATTTCGAGTAACCTTGAAAGACTTATCTACGAGATCGCCGGCGACAAGACGGCCGACCTTATGTCAAGTCTTGCGGGAAGCGGAAAGTACAGCGTAAAGGATCTTGCGGGTAAATCCGCTGAGGACGGGGACGGACCTCTCGACATGTTCCGGGGAGAATACGCTACCGAACAGGAGATGCAGGAAGAGATCCGTCATGTCTATAAAGACTGCGGTTATGTCCTCGATCCCCATACAGCTGTTGCATCGGCATCCTACAGAAAATATCTCGCCGATACCCGCGACCTCACGCCTGCAGTTATTGCTTCCACGGCAAGTCCTTACAAATTCTCGGCAAGTGTTCTTCGGGCGATCGAAGGCGATTCGTTCAGGGAAGGAACCGACAAGGAGCTTATTGAGAGACTCAGTAAGCTGAGCGGTGTCGAAATCCCCGCGGCGGTAGACCGGGCTCTTAACGGAACGATACGGCACAATACGGTCTGCGACCCTGCCGACATGGAGAAAGAGATCGAGAAGATTTTTCTTTAACAATATGTCGGGGATCTGTTTTTTAAATATTGTTTTAAAAATCGAAAAATGACAACCCCCTGACATAAACTTGACATAAACAAAGTTCATAATCCGCACAGGTTGACCATTCCGGAAGGCGAGGGGGAGCACTGCTAAGTGTCACATCCTAAAAACCGGCAGTGCACCGGTAACGCGTGAGGAGTGGACTCCGACAGTTTTATGAAATAACGCTGAGATTTGATCGGCATCATGAAGTAAGGGTCTTGACCTTTACTTTTGATACTGTTATAATCAATGCGTTATGGAATGACCGCGTGTGTATGCGGCATGCGGTAATCAAACCATCTTAATTTCTTAAGGAGGAAGAAACATGAGAAAGTTTTTCAAGAGCCTCGCTGTTCTTTTAGCTCTCACTCTCATCGTTGGTGTTATCCCTGCAGCTGCAGCAGATGACATCAGCTTACAGGCTGAGAAGATCCTCTACATCGGTGGATCAAAGGGACAGAAGGCTGACGGCACCGATTGCAAGGTTGGTGCAAAGAAGTTAGTTGCTAACATGCTCAAGGGCGGCTTCGACAAGACCACAATGAAAGTTGATCTTAAGTCGGCTGACAAGAGCATCGTTAAGACAACAAAGGCTGGCAGAATCGTTGCCAAGAGTATTGGTACTACAACAGTTACCGTTACTGTTTTCGATGCAGATGAGAACCAGAAGTTTAAGCAGGATCTCAAGGTTATCGTAAAGAAGAACGCAGAGAGCGTTACAGTTGACGGTGATCTTGTTGACGGCGGCAGCTACAAGGTTGGTCAGACTCTTAACGTAGCACTCCCTCGTCAGGGCGTTGATACAGATAAGAGAGATCTCGTTGTAGCAGAAGCTGATGCTGACAAGGTTGAGCTCAAGACAGGCGAGAAGGCAAGAACCTGGACAGTTAAGTTCCTTAAGGCCGGTGAAGTTAACTTCA
>JAEEIH010000036.1 GCA_016281275.1 Lachnospiraceae bacterium
TATATCTACGTGGCTTTTCGTGTGAAACACGGTCTTACATCGGATATCTCGAGCTATGTAGCCATGATCTCGGCAATGGCTTTTTCGACCAATCAGTTAAAGGATGCGGTTGAGAACAGGATATTCCTGAACAATGAGTCGAGGCTCTTTAAGAACCTTCGGGAGTTCCTCGAGACCGAAAGAATTGAAGAAGAAAAGAAGCCTGATATCGGTGAGATCAGGAGCATCGAGCTCAAAGGAGTTTCGTTCACATATCCGGGTGCCGCGGACAGTTCAATAAGGGATGTAACGCTCAGCTGGAAGAAGGGCGAGAAGCTTGCGATCGTCGGGTATAACGGTGCGGGAAAGACAACTCTCATAAAGCTTATAATGGGTCTTTATCCCGTTACGTCGGGCGTGATCCTTGTCAACGGAACGGACATAAACGAGATAGACGGTGATGCCTACCGCAAGCGCTTCGGAACGGTTTTCCAGGATCTGCAGGTCTTCGCGATGCCGCTTGTCAAGAATGTCCTGATGAGAAGCCCCAAGGGGCCTGAAGACTATGAGAAGGCTAAAAAGGCGCTCACAGACGCGCAGTTCGATGTGAATGATCCGGGACTTACGAACGGACTAGATACGATCGTAAGTCGTGAATTTGATGAAGCGGGCTTTATCCCTTCGGGCGGACAGGCGCAGAAGATCGCAATCGCGCGTGTTTTCGCGCAGAGTCCCGACATGGTCATCCTCGACGAGCCGTCGTCGGCACTCGATCCGCTGGCGGAATATAACATGTACAACAACATGATGCGCCTTTCCGAGGGACGCGGCGTGATTTTTATTTCACACAGACTCTCCTCGGCAAGGATGGCAGACAAGATCTTTATGATGAAGGACGGTCGTGTAGTTGAGCACGGCACGCATGAAGAACTCATGAGTCTTTTGGGAAGCTATCATGAAATGTTCATGCTTCAGGCCGAGAATTACCAGGAAAGCCTTCCTGAGGAAATGTTAAAGGGGGCGGAAGCATTTTATGGCTAAAGAAAAAGATGACAAAAAGAAAGATAAGATCACGATCCGCCGCATGATCGGGAACGTGTGGTATCTGATCAAATATGCGGGAAGGTACGACAGACCGCTTGTCTTAAAGATAATGCTTCTCAATATCTGCCTTCTGACAGGAATGGCGGTCAACGACACGTTCATCCTCCGCGAGATCATAAACGGACTTACGGGAGAAGCAGAGTTTGGAGAGATCATGGTCTATCTTGTGATCTCACTTGTGCTTGTGGTGTTCCTCGAATGGGTGCACCGGCTCCTCGACGAATGGGCCAAGGCCAAGCTCATTCCGCTCTCGGGAAGAGTACAGAGGGAGCTTGCCGAAAAGAACAGCCTTAAGGACCTGATCTTTTACGACGATCCCGAGAACTATGATAACTTTGAAGTAGTATCCCAGCGTGCCGATGAGATCATCAGCGATGCGGTAACGATCGTCAGCAAGATCATCGGCGGGATAGTTGCATTGTTGGTGGCTGCTTCCATGATACTGACTGTTGATCCCATCCTCGCGATATTCCCTGTTGCGGGCTTCATCGTTAACCTTTTGACCCGCTTTAAGATCGAGAAGATCAATTACACGTGGTGGGTGGCTTACAAGCTCAAGATCCGTAAGGCGGACTACAGCAAGAGGGTCTTTTACCAGCCCGAATTCGCCAAGGAGTGCAAGATGACGGATGTCAGAGGGCCTCTTAGGGAACAGTTTGACGAGGCTCTCGATGAGGCGGCGCAGGAAGGACGCAAGTACGGACCTGCGCTCACCTGGATCTCGCTTGTCAACTGGATCTCAGTGTTTACGGTATTTTCGTTTTTCGCTATCCCTGCGTACCTCGGATATCTGGCACTGGTCGTTAAGTCGATAGCACTCGGGGAGGTCGCTTCGGCAAACAACGCTGCGAACATAGTAAGGCGTAACCTTAACGAGATCAACTATTGTCTGGTGGATTTCCAGATGATCGGACTCTACGGGGACAAGTTGATCAAGCTTCTTGAATACAAACCGAACATCGAAGTGGCGGACGGTCTTACTCCGAACAGGGGCTCGGAAACGCTCGTGCTCGATCATGTGTCGTTCAGCTATCCGAATTCTGAGAAGGCGGCGCTTCAGGATGTCTCGATCAGGATAAACCCGGGGGAGAAGATCGCAATCGTAGGCGAGAACGGTGCGGGCAAGACAACCTTCGTAAAGCTCCTGATGAGGCTTTACGATGTTTCGGACGGAAGGATCATGTACGGCGGACGTGATATCCGTGAGTACAATACGCGTGAGTACAGGAGGAAGATCAGTGCGGTCTTCCAGGACTATAACATCTACGCAGCGACGCTGGCGGAGAACGTGATGCTTCATACTGTCCGCGAAGAGGACGAGGCGGACATCAGAAACGCACTCGAAAAGGCAGACTTCGGGAAGAGGCTCGCAAGCCTGCCCGAAGGGCTCGACACGCCGCTCACGAGGGAGTTTGACGACTCCGGTGTCAATCTTTCTGGAGGTGAAGCGCAGAAGATCGCCATCTCGCGTGTGTTCTTAAAGAACGGGGACAGAGCTGTTTCGATACTTGACGAGCCCTCTTCGGCGCTCGATCCCGTATCTGAGTATAAGCTCAACAAGAACCTTATCGCGAACGCGGGCAACGATACGGTGATCTTCATCTCGCACCGCCTTTCCACAACGCGCATGGCAGACCGTATCTACCTCTTCGAACACGGAAGGATCATCGAGCAGGGAAGCCATGACGAGCTGATGCTCATGAACGGTCGCTACAGGGAGATGTTCGACCGTCAGGCACACAATTATCTGGTTTGATCGA
>JAEEIH010000037.1 GCA_016281275.1 Lachnospiraceae bacterium
ACATACAAAGACAAGGAACTAAAGATTAAGGTCAAAGTAACCAAGATAGAGGTAGGTTTACTACTTACCATGGGGTCTATATATGCAGAGCTTGATGGAAAAGAGATAGTTATTCATGATGAACGAGAAGTTAAGGAACCTAGACTTGTAGAAGGAGATAGAATAGTCATTTATGTGCGGGGGGATGGACTCGCAAAGATTCAGACTATTTACAAGGACAGTAGTTTCTGGGGAATCGTTTTAGGGACGGATGTAGTTGATGCGTACGAAATCCCCCGTGTTAAGTTATACTACACCGAACAAGATAATATAGATTCATTTTGATATTTCTTTTGAAAGGGAAAATACATGAATGAACAATGGGAATCTGAGTATTGGACAAATGGCCCCAATAATAGAAAGGGTAGTGGCAGAAATAAAGGCCCGATTATTGTAACGCTTATTGTTATAGCGCTGGTGTTGGCAGCTTTTGCTTCGAAGAATCAAAAGAATAATGTACGCAATAACACGTATACTTTAGAAGAAAATTCGTCAATAAAAACTACAAACGAAGGACAAGGGAATCCCTTTGTAGAGTATCATGCACCGATGGAGATTACGGTAGGATACTATATTGTTAGCGCGCAAACAGACCCTGCAAAGGGAAAAATCTATATCGGTATCGAATCGTTAGATATCAATAAAAAACCCAGTAAACATGATTTTATACTTGACTTAGCAATATCTAATGATGGAGGAGTGAATAAAACATTCTTGTGCACAGATAGGTACGTGGAAAAAGATGAACTTAGCACAGAGGGAAAGGTTATTCTTACCTTCTCGTTGGAAAAAGTCGTAATGAAATCAGGAACATCTATCTATTACAGGATAAAAGAAAATGTGACGGATACGTTGCCGACTGTTGGGGAGTTTACTCTGTAGAGAAAAGGAGAAGGACATAAGTAACCAAAAGAAGCTCTATTGTTACAGAAAAATAAGCAGTTGAGGTTTGCTTGAAACAAAAATTCTTAATAAACGTAGGAGGTTTGATATGTTAACGAAATCATTCAAGAAGCTTGTTGTTTTCACTTTAGTGTTTGTTATGTTAGTTGGAGTTGCTCCTGTAAGTGCTGCAACAACAAAGATTAGTAAGGAAAAGGCTACGTTAGAAGTTGATTCAACCCTTACGCTTAAACTAAATAATTCATCCGGAGCTATTTCTTGGAAATCGAGCGATAAGGCTGTGGCAACTGTTTCGCAGAAGGGTAAGATTACAGCAAAAGGAGAAGGAATTGCTACAATTACGGCTTCTAGTAGCGGAAACAACTATAAATGCACGGTAACAGTAGTTGATAGCAATAAAACAAGTGATAATGTAGATGCTACTGATGCATTGAATGGAATACCGAAGCTGAAGGATAATAGCGATTTCAAAGTCGTTAAATCGTATACATACTCTAAGTACAGTTCTACGTATTATGTCTATAAAGTAGAGGCATTAAAGACAATTGATGCTTCTGTGAAGCTTACTATTTCTGATAAAAAGGGTAATATTCTTGATACAGCAGAGGATTCAATAAGCCTTTCAAAAGGAAAACAGAATTTTTTTAGACTTTCAGTAGATAAAAAATTTGCTGATGAGACTAATACTTTTGTGCTCAAAGCCTCATCATCAAATCCGTTTTGGGACGGCGCGGAGGATGCGGTAAAAGTTGTTAGATATAATCAGTCCGGGGACACTCTTTACATTACGGTTAAACAAACAAAAGATGATTTGGGGGAGTTTGCTCAATTAAAAATGTTGTTCTTTAATAATGGAAATCTGGTGAATACAGAGGAACTTTATTACGACATTTATGCTGAAGAATTAAGCGGTAAGGGTACAGAAAGCCTTATGGAAATATGGATATATGGCGTAACATATACGGATATAGAGTTTTTCTTTCAAGACCGATAAAGCGATAACTGGAAGTCTAATATAATTGAGGCAACAAAGAAGGTTTTATAAGATGTGAGAGGCGTCTGGATGAACCGCAGAATCCCTTTGGTAACAATAATCATTGTTTCCTTGAATGTCTTGGGCATGGCATATGAGCTTAAGGTCGGTGAGGATTTTGCGATTGCCAAATATGGCATGTATCAGGGTGCATTGAATGACGGTGAATGGATCAGGATGCTCATAAGCGGATTTCTGCATTTTGGGGTGGCACATTTTGGAAGTAATATCTGCTGTCTGATCCTTTTTGGAATACATTATGAAAAGGAAATGAGGTCAGTAAGATATGCAGTTGTATATTTTGCGGCGGTCGTAGGGTCAAGCGTTCTTGTGAACTATATAGGCGGAGTAAACAGCATTCATGCAGGCGCCAGCGGAGGAATATGGGGATTAATGACTGCCTCTTTGGTGTATACAATTAAGAATCACGAAAACCCTATTTATGTTGCAAGAGGGATAGCCATCAATCTTTTATACAGTTTCAGTGCCGGAATAAGCTGGCAAGGCCATGTTGGAGGCGGTGTAGCCGGACTTCTTGTAGGGGCAATTCTGTTTAGAGATTCCTATGCGAGAGCAGAGAATTCGAAGAAATGGGGCAGAGAGAGGGGATTGTTCATTTCAGAAAACAGTCCTGTTTTTTCGGGGAAAAAGTGTAAAGATTGCGGGCAACTGTTGAGCGAGACTGTAATTAAGTGTCCTATCTGCGGTAGTACCGCGCTTTCATATCTGGGGAGTGATTATAATAAAGCAGACAGGAATAATGATTCCGATAAATCAGAAAAGGAATCATTCGGAGGCAGAGACATTATTTCTATCGTTGTTTTCCTTTTGTTTGTAGTGTTTGTAGTTTTGGTGGTCAAAAGCCTGCTTTAACCTTACTGCAACGGAAACAGACAGAGAAAGCATGGATTGGCTATTTGGAATAGGAAGGAGTTACCATGAGTGATCAGGATAACAGAAGCTACGGACCGCATGATTTGTTGCAGTATGCCCGGGATTCTCGTGAAGGACGGGAAGGAAATGCCTGCCCCAGATGTGGACAGATGCTCGGTGAAAATGTTCAAAAATGTCCGATTTGCGGAGAACCGATAAATGAAAATAGTACGATTGCGCTAAGTGAACGAAAAAAACCGATAGGTTTAATCTGGTTTGCGGTTATCTCCTGCGTAGCTACTGTTATCATGCTGCTGCTTTTTACAAACAGTAACCAGAAGCGGGGCAAGCTGGAGGATGAGCTGGCAACAATGACGGAAAAACATAATGCCGTAAATACTGAGTATAAAAGCCTGCAAAACGATTATTCAGTGTTGGAAACCAATCTGAGTGAGACAAAAACACATGCGGAGAACATACAGCAGGAATATGACAGTCTAAAAAAGGAATACGATGGTTTGATCAATGATTCGCATGGTTGGTACCAGCTCAGTGACTCGGATAGAGAATCGTGGGTTCAATGGACTGAAGACGAAAAGGCAGCAGAATTGGCCCGAGCAGAAACAGACAGAATCAACGCTGAAAAAGAACTGCAGAGACTAAAGGAAGAGGAAGAGAAAAGAGCAGCGGAGGAAAGGGCAGAACGAGAGAAGAAAGAAGCGGAAGAAAAAGCTAGAAAGGAAGCAGAAGAGAAAAAAGGCTATGACACAGGTTATACGTATGAGGATCTAGCAAGAAGGCCGGATGATTATATTGGCAAAAAAGTGAAGTTTAAAGGTGAAGTGCTCCAAGTTATAGAAAGTTCTTGGTCGAACGAAATCCAGATTCGCCTAGCGACAAAAAAGAACAGTTGGGGCGGATACAGTGACAACGTGATCTATGCACATTTTAATAAGAATCTTATCACGGAAAGAATTCTTGATGAGGATATCATTACTGTCTATGGAGTAGCGGAACAGTTGACCAGTTATACGACTATTTTAGGTGCAACAGTAACGTTGCCTCAGATTAAGGTGGACAAAATAGAACTCAGTAAGTGAAAAATGCCTGCGGCGAGGGCTACTTCCGCTTCTCATCCTTCGGAAGTGTGGAGGACACAACCGAGGCAGCACGCAGGATCAAGGAACTGTTTAAATAAACATTTTGATGCATATAAGCGTGGGCGGATAAACGCTAACGATACTATCTTGAATTGACATAAATGTGTTATTCATATAAAATATAAGTGCTTATTTGGAGGATACTCGTATCCGACAGAATTAACCCGCCGGTGTGTTGGTAGCGCCCGGCGGGTTTTTGCGATCAGAAGAGCTTTACGAAGACCATATATCTTCAACTGTGTACGCAAAAAGAATCTTGGGTGTTGAATCAACCGCATAGAGAGTCCTTTCGTCGTTTGAAATATAATACTTGATATCATCAATTTGATGAAGGTAATCAGACAACCCTATCGTGAAATCTGACTCAGTAACAGAATCTGTGCCAATATCCGTCATAACATACAAGCGCGTCCAGTTACTGTAATCTTCTGAATTGTCGGGAGATTCCCTCTTGAATATTCTCAGCCAACGACCATCGGGTTTATTTTGTACTTCATAAACTCTTTTGCATACAGGGCAATACCAATAATCTACGGCTTCTTTGCGAACTTGGTATACTTTTTTGCAATTCTTCACGCTATCCCAAGCTGTTAAAAAGTCATTTAAAGATAATGACGGATTATCTTTAAGGGCATTCTTGATTTCTGATTCATAATACACATATAGAATATACTTGCTTGGACAATCCGTTCTGCTCATTCGTTCGCCGCAACGGCAACCTAATTGTGACATTTTTGATTCCTCCTTATGTTAGTAATGTAAACAGGTTTTATCTGCAAACCATACTTCAATCGGGCCTTTTATAAGGCCCTTCCTTTGTGCCTCTTGTATTCCGGTTTCGGCAAAAGAACGACCGGCTTGATTGTTCCGATGTTTGGGCAGATAAATTGCAATAGTATCTCCTTCTTTTATTTGTCCGGCTGCATCGGCAATACGGCTGCTGATTTTACTGGGATTTGCACTGGTGATGCCTTTGACTTCTATGTTTTTTACGATATCTTCATCGTTGCTTGTTTTAATGGTAAGATCACAACCGCGTTCCGGATCATGTCTTCGCCTAAAGACTACCTCAAATCCCAAATCCATGTAGCATTCAGCGACAAATATTGTGTTTCTGTCAGTTACTTTTTGTCCGCCGGAATCTTTATAACTGGGCAGCTTTTCGGTATATCCTCCTTTTCCTCTTCCCATATCAAGCACCCCATTTCTCTTGAGAATATGTATCGTAAACGGTGATAGGAACAGGAAAGCGGGTGAGCCACAAATCGGAGAAGCGGCCATAAATGATGATCCTTTCCGGACTCTTTTGCCGTACAAGTTCATGTAGACCGTTTAATAACGACTGCTTGCATTCGTAATCATAACCCATGCAGCTTTGCGTAGTAATGGATAGAATGCTGTTAGAGGGGATTCCGTCAAATGCCCATTTTAAGCTTTCAGTGTCACTCCAACCTACATTAGGAATAATAGGAATACCATTTCTCTGCAAGAAAAATGTCATAACTCTGTTCCTCCAGCAGTTCCATATTTGTTGGCTACGAGGCATGTCAAGATAGATACTGAAATCAGTACCGATCCCACCTGCAAATCTTTTAAGGATTGACAAGTATCTAGAGGGACGATTCCATATCCGCTCGAATTGATAATCATATTCATAAAAGTGAAACCAGTGATGATTTGGATCCTTTGTATACTTTGCCATGTGAAAAGGTACAAGACCAACAGGTTCTACATTGTGAATAGGTTGCAGGCAGGGCATATCATATTCCCCTTCGAGAAGAGCACCCGAAATAAGATCCCAGTGGGATGATTTGATTAATTCTTTATTCATATTTTTTTTTTGGCCTTTCTTTCCGGGGTACGAGAAGACTGACCGCTTATCTGGAAGACACTCGTACCCACAGAATTAAACTGGTCTTAGAAGCGGTTATTAAATCGCTTCCGGCTACTTTAGTTACAGTAAACTGATATAGCTGTTGGTAGCAGATATATCAGAAGGTTAGTGCAATCATAAGCATCACACTCCTTTTTAATAGCGTCGACGTGTATCGGCGAACCCTTTAGAAACACCGTAAACCCTCATGACTTCATCGCGTGTCATCCTTTCTGTCGCCTCGTAAGGCATCATTACTTCACCGCACAACGCTTTTGCTTGCCATTCGACGCTGCAGAAACGCACAATATCGCCATTGTCAAATGAGCGATTTAAAACGGGGGTGAAACCGACTTTATAAAGGAAAACGTGACAGAGCTCATGAACGATAAAACCTCGGTAGGCGCCAATATGTTTCTTGTAGGCACCATCATAGATACATTCTTTGATCTCAATAAGAAAGTTGCCATCGTCATCAAGACGGCATCTGGCCGGGGTATCGGGCGGAAATGTGTTGTCAGGAACGATCTCGCAACGACTGCCCGGGAAAACATCAGGAACCCTTTCCACGGCATATAGAACCGGGAAAGGAGACGTTTCATCAACGCCAAACAGTTTCCTGAAGTATACTGACATCTCGCGTAGCGCTTTTCTGCTTGTGGCTTTGGTTATGTAGTCCAAATTAATCATCTCCTTCCAATAATTTCATGATCTTTTGTGCTGTTTCCTCGTCCATCTGGTCAAAAGAACGTGCAAACTGCAAAGCTGTTTTTCTTTGGATCACTCCGGTTCTTTGTAAATTCAGTTTAAGCTGGGGACGTGACTCTTCGATTGCTTCTTTTAATGCCCTCGTTTGCTCATCATTGAGATGATACGAATCCACAATGATCTGAACCCAGTTGTTAGGTACGTTTTTTCTCCCATTTTCAACCGCAGAAAGATTGGAAGTTGATGTACCAAGCAAGTTCGCCATATCTCCCATGACTTGATGGCTAGAAAGCCTAAGGCGACGAACAAATTCGCCGAATTTGGTATATGACATAATAACCTCCTAAAATGAATCGCGACTTACTACTATATATAGTAATTTTGCCCCTCATACTCCACATGATATAGCAACAGAATTCAAATGTCAAGAAAAAATATTCAAAAAAAGGATAACTTTCTGAAAATTACGATGGCGGAGTTTTGTTTGGCTAATATTTTTATTGAAGACTTAATTATTGTTTCTGATGTAGTCCTAGACGTTTCGATGAGTTTGATCTATTTCGGATAAGTAGGTTAGATGCCGCCGGCGATGTGTCGGCGGCATGCTTATTATTTCACGTTACGTTTCCTGTTACGTACGATGCTGTTATGAGCAATCTGATACCTCACAATAATAATTCTTCGACTAATTCGTCGAAGAATTATTTGATTTATACCGACGTGAGTGATAAGATGAGAATTAAAGGAGGTGGCGTGCTATGCCGACAATTACACCTATATCGGATTTGAGAAATTACGGAACGGTTCTGGAAAAAGTGTCTGCCGGATCACCGGTATACCTGACAAAAAACGGACATGGAGTATATAGTATTCGTGATATGGAAGACGAAGAAAACTTCCAAAAGGCAGAAGCAATGATACAGCTTTTTTGTGAATTGAATGCCGGTATCAGATCCGCTGAGGAAGGCGACTGGATTTCCGAAGAAGAAATGAGGGAACATTTCCGTAAGAAGAGGCCGGATGATCATTGAAATGGTCTTAGGGAAAGCGTGACCGATTGAAATTGCTGCATGGAGGAACAACGAACGTGGCATGTAAAGTACGATACAGTCCTATGGCAATAAAGGATATGGATGAAATCTGGGATGGCGTTCTGAAAGTGTCTTGCGATTACGATACAGCAGACAGATATGTTAATGATCTCGCCGACGAAATTGCAAAGAAAAAAACCGCTCCAAGGGCGGGAATACCGCTTTACTACAGGGGATTGTTTACCGGTTTCTATTCTGTGAATTTCAAGGCTTATAAGGCATTCTACCGAATTATTGACAATCATATCGAGGTGATCAGAGTTTTACTCGCAAAGATGGATTACTTGAAAGTGTTATTTGGTTCGCAAACTGATGGAAGCCAAGGGTGACGTATCACGAGAAGGTAGCCCGGCAGTCGGCATTCATGTCTATTCGAAATCATTTGTATAAACGCAGAAAATTCATTTTATAAGTAAAGGGGGATGAGTACGGCGAATGAGCGCAGTGATGTGGATATATACGTAGACAGCGGTCTGAAAGGGCTGAAATTCTTCGGATTATTGGAAGATGTTGCTACAGTCCTTGATGTTTCGGTTGATCTGATCGATTCGTCTCAAGTTGAGGCAGACTCCCGGGTCCTTTTTGAAATAAATGCTACAGGGGTACAGATATATGGATTTACCGACGATGGTAAATGAAATCAAAGAGGTGTTAAGGTAAAGAAAAATTATTCAGAAAGATAAGAGAGAGCATATCCTGGTCTGATTTTACATTGAAAAGAAGTTACATAGACAAAACACTGAATCCCGGGCGTTTGAACTGTAGAAGTTGCAGATCATTTGTATAGAATACGCCGCAACCGGAGCATATAGCACTTGCCAGCTGTAAAGCGTCCATAGACTTAAATGATTGGTAAAGTCCTCGTATGTGTGCCGCCTCCAAAGAAACCTTGCTATCTATGTTTACTATTTCGAATCCGAAGTCGTTTAAAAATGACAGAAATCTATCGACGAGTTCGCTCCGATCGTTTTTGTAGCAGCCGGTACAGTATTCGAGGATTGAAACAGTTGATGTAACCATTCTGCCGGTCCGGTTAGCATTTTCGAAAAGACTTCTGGCAGGCACGGAAGCGTTTTCGAGGGCATAGATAAACAACGCCGTATCGAAGAAGTACTTATTGTCTGTCATCATCTCTTAAACTCCTTATGTAAGCATCGGGGGACAATCCATCCCTGATTGATGATTTGGTAGCATAATCATCCCAGGAAATAACAGTTGGACGAGAGTTGGGAATGATGTATTCAAGCGTTTGTCCATTGGCATTAACCTCAAGCTCCTGACCATCGTATAACCTGAGATCGTTAACAATTCCGGCGGGTATTGTAACTGTATAGCTGTTACCGACCTTTCTGATTTTTACAGACATAGATTACACCTCCTTTTTATGGAGTATACACCGTATACACGCAAAAGTAAAGGTTTTTTGGGGTAAAAAGATAATTATCTGATTTCTTGCGAAAGCGAATCGACAAGAGGAAGGGACCCTTGGGGACGGGGGTTGTGGGTCATAGCAGTTCAATGACCCACAACCCCCGTCCCCAAGGGTCCACATTTTAGCGTGGAAATAAGCGAAAAGATCGTATATATAAATCAAACTGGTAACTTTATGTGGCGTAATACGTCTTATGAGTGTAAAATGAATGACAAGGGTATAATGGGAAGAATGGCAGGTGATAGTGCCGAACAAAATACCAAGGCGGTTCTTGAACCGCCGCAGAAGTAATCCGGAGGGAGAAAGCATATGATGCACGAAAAAAGGAAAACAGCGCTTAAAAGAATCCTGAGCTGTATTATGGCTCTGATACTGATTCTCGGCGTTGGCGTACCTGAGATGAGTGAAGCAGCTTCAAAAAAGAAGATCACCGTTTCAACCCAGAAAGACCTTGACGCGGCTTTAAAAAGCGGAAAGTACACAAAGATTGTGATAAAGACGGATGCAAGCATCAAGATCACGCTGAAAAAGAAGTACGCTTCGCTTAATGTAGAGATCACGGTTAAAGCACCCAACTGCGATCTTGTGAGCAACGGAGCGTTCAAGTCGATCAATGTTACCGATGCGAACACAGTAACGGAAAAGGCTTCGGGAAACAATTACACAATCAAGGACAACGATCTTACATTCAACATTTCCGAGAAGGCAAAGGTTGACGGAATCAAGATTGCCGGCAAAGAGGGCAGGGTTTCTCTTGTAAATGAAGGAACCGTTAAGAGAGTCGATGTAGAAGGCACAGCAAAGGTTGACATCGAGCAGAACGGAAAAGTCAATCGGGTTTATGTTAATTCCGAAACGGAGATTACCGTTACAGGTGACTCAGATAAGACGATGAATGTGACGTTTAAGAAGGGCGCCGAGGGTGCCACTCTGACCACGGAAATCCCCGTCAATGTTAATTCCTACGCACAGGTTAACCTTGAATTGTCGGAAACGGCAAAGGATTCCAAGATTACCGAAAAGTCCGAAGAAGGCAAGGTTGAGGTGAAGAACATCACCTCGATCGATAAAGACGACGAAACCAAGGAAGAAAAGAAGGAAGAAAAGAAAGAAGACAAAAAGGATTCCGAGAAAAAGGAAGACAAAACAGAGAAGAAGGAAACTGCGGTTGCGGACGAATCATATTATTATGTTCCCTCTGATTATGAAATACTGCAGAGTCGCCTCTCGACAGCGGCGCTTTTGACAGGTGACTACAGGACTGTCAGGCTTACATCGGATATAACGCTTTCGGGTGACCTTATCATCCCCGAGGACGTGGTTCTCGATCTCAACGGATTTACTCTTAACGCCGGAGATTTCACGATCCCGTTGAAAAAAGATGCATCAATTGATGTTACTCAGAATTCCAAGTTGATAGCAAACCATATCATACCTCTTATTGATAAGTTTGACGAAAACGTTCTCCGGAGATCGTATATTTATCAGCAATCGTATGTGAAGATATACCCCAAAGGTGAAGCGATCCTCGGAGGAGTATCGATTACGGCGGGACCTGAGGAGTATCCTTCCCTTGTCGGGGCAGTTATTGTGCTTGAAGCCATGAGCGAAATCAATGAACATGATAGTCAGTTGTGGGCAATGACTGATGCAGGATTTTCGGTTGAGGGTGGATCGGCTAGAGTGGCGCTTGACAAAGAAGATTTCAGTCAGTTGTCGGTAGTTTTCGATGCACTTGATTATTACGACCGGAATGTCTATATTGATAAAGCTGCGCTTGGTGTTGACAGCACGGATCTTTATTCTTCGGAATGGTTTTCCTACTCCTTCTATCCCAATTTCAGATTTAAGGAGCAAAAACTCATCCTTAATGATATAACAGCGATATACACGCTAAGGAGCGATGAATGGCTTGATGTATATCTGGGAGGAAGATTAAGAGGAAAAGAGGATATCGAGGATGCGATCGCCAATTATGGGGTCATTCCTCCCATAGACATCACGTCAACCGAGGACGGCGATCAAAAATATGTCACCATTAAGAGTAATGACGGCACGGGAAAGATTCTTCTGGAATACCTTGATATCCCGAACCGTTATAACTTGACACTAAAAGATGAAGTTGAAGTCAATACATCGGATGACGAATTCCGTTATGCACTGGTTCTGTATGTCGAAGGATTGTTAAAGTCGGAAGTGGCAACCAGTAAAGGTATCGGAGTGAGACCGAGCGAGAACGGTTGTATTGTTCTCTGTGTTATGGATGATGGAAAACTCATCCTTAATGACGGCACCGAGATATATCTTGCCGATATACCGGATGATGTGAGAGAACACTGGGAGGGTTATGTACAATTCTACATCCAGAATTCAAATACCGAACTCGGAAATTTCGACTGGATCTTTCCGGCGGTATCTACCGAATTCAGCAGATATAAGATCATGATGAAGAAGGACGGAGTGGAAACGGAAATGATTCCCGATCCCGTTTCGGGAATGCTTCGCCCCAAGGACCGGGCATCCGGAAAGATCACAAAGCTGACCGAGCTCATGAGTGTCCTTGACTGGAGTGCATGGACGGCTCTGCATTATTATGAAAACCACATTGTTGAGAGAAAACACAGTTACGAGGGAATCTATGATACTTATCCGATGCTTAAGGACACGTTCGTGGTAGAGAAGGGCAGTGAGATAAAGGTCGGAAAAGTTATCGGCAATTATGACAACGAATTCGAAAGTGAATTTTTGAACCTTAGTCTTGAGGATAAGGACGGTGACAAGAGTACATTAAAGATCGGCAAGGATCATTATTTTGTGGTCAGCTGCGATTCTTCGATGAACATCCCTTCGCTCGGATACAGCTACACCGAGGCAGGTGAAACACCCGTTGTTGTGCCCGGTGCGCTTGAACTTGAATTTGATTCGGAAAATGCTTCCTTTATCGCTGCGGACGACGGAGCAAGCTTAAGGATCGGAAACATGCTCATCGAAACACCTTCCAGATTCGGAGCGGAGCCCGAAGAGGACGAGTACAAGACATTCCCTGTATATATCTCACCGGAGAAGAAGAGGGACGGTTCTGTTGTTTATAACATCATCCTCAGCCCCGAAGATAAATTCTTTGTTGTGGACGACAACGGAACAAAGACGGCAGCAACGCTTGATGATATCAACAGCTGGCTTAGAGTCAACAATTTTGTGGTTCCGGTATCCGATGAGAATCTGACAACCGACGCACTGTGCATCAAGGTCGGAGACGGTTACGCTGTTTATGACGAATCAAGTCACGCTTATGTGGCATATCAGGGCGATGTGAGCGGAGATGTGATTGATGTCAACAATGCAAATGACTTGTCCGTTGTTTCTGCGATGATATATGATGGCAAATTAGAGAAAAAGAGGATCAATATCGTTTCAGGGGCAGCGTTTGCTCTCAATGGTTTTTGTCTTGGGAACAATACAATGACCGTTTCTGAGGGAAGCAGATTGGTGCTCGACGCATCAAATGACCTGATAATAGATGAGAGCGGTAAGATTGTGGCAGCCAGCGGATCGGCGATAGAATTGAAGAATGATGCGACGGTTTATTTGATGGTGACAGAAGACTCTGCACAGATTGAAGTTGAAGAGGGTGCGGTAATCTGCGGAACAGGAAAGATACTTCTCCTCGGTATTCCTATTACCGATGCCGTTGTGAATAAGACCAAAGCATTAAAGGTTGCACTTGAAAAGTATGTCGGAACGGGCGTTAAGGTTGAAGTTTTCGGGGAAGAGGATGACGAATCCACCGAATCAACGGAATGAAACAGGCTGTTAACAATCAAACGAAGGAGGTAGCGACATGAATAAAGAAGAGAACAAAAATTTAGACAGCAAAAAGGTGAACGAAATGGGAGTAGTTTTATCCGACAATGATCTTGACGGTGTTGCGGGAGGACATCAAAGAGGACCAGATACTCATGAGATCGATTCTCTGGCTAAAAGACTGTTCTTCGGCAATAATGTCACTGAGGTTAGAAATGAAGGATCTGTTGGGGTATAATAAATCCAAGGAGGTAGTTGCATGAGTTCAGAAGACAATAAAAAGCAGACTGACAATGTGATGGACAACGATAAAGACAGATTATCCGATGAAGCCCTTTCGGTAGTTTCGGGAGGGGGACAGCGGGAGGTTACGAGACCGCCGATCGATAGGGGAACCAAACAGGCAATGGGTCGTGGTAACAACATCACAGAGGGCCCGACCAAGAACTGATCGCTCCGAAACGCCGGGGAGCAGACCGGTACAAAGGCGCATGTCTTTGAAAGATTGTCCGGTTGTACAATTGGGATGACAAAAAAAGATATTTAACGAACAAGAAAAGAATAGAAGTCGTTTTTACATAATGTTATAATTGTAAAAACGGCTTCTGTTTGTGTGCGATAAACGAAAGCCGTCTGTTACAAGCTTGCTTGTGAACAGACGGCTGAGTGAACGGACATCGAGCGGACTTGTACGCGAGATGTCCCGTCGAATCGAGTAGGAGTCAGCCTACTCGATTGCGATAAACGAAAGCCGTTGATGAAGAAGGTATTTTGACATTCTGTGTTACAGAAAGGAAAAGGGGGTTACATGGGAACTAAAGTTAAATGGGGTGTTTTGGGTACTGCCAATATTGCCAGGGGATGCACCATCCCGGGCATGAAGCAGGTGGATTGCTGTGAGCTTTATGCGATCGCGGGAAGAGACTTGCAAAAAGCGCAGGATTTTAAAAACGAATTCAGTTTTGAAAAGGCGTACGGAAGCTACGAAGAACTGCTTGACGATCCGGAGGTTCAGGCAGTCTACATTCCTCTTCCGAACAATCTTCATTTACAGTATGTCAAGCAAGCCCTTGAAAAAGGCAAGCATGTTCTTTGCGAGAAGCCTCTTGCTCTTAGTGCGGACGAAGCGCGAGACATGTTCGAGACGGCAAACAGGAACGGTCGGTTCCTTATGGAAGCCTACGCCTACCTTCACAGTCCTTACATCAGAAGGCTTAAGCACGACGTCAAAAGCGGTGTCATCGGTGATGTCAATTACATCGAGTCCGCATTCTACACGCAGGGTTATAAAGAGGATTTCAGACTTCACAAGGAGCTTGGCGGAGGAGCAATGTACGACCTGGGGTGCTATTGCACCACGATGATCCTTTCTCTCATTGATTCGGAGGCTGATTTTATAAAGGCCGATGCGGAATTCTCGGATCTGGGCGTCGATCTCATGACGGGCGCGATAATCCGCTTTAAAAACGGCGCCCGTGCCGCATTCAATGTCGGAATGATCCTCGGAGAAGAATCCAATTTCAGATTTGACAGATTGTATATCCACGGAACTAAGGGATCCATTCGCTCCGATGTTGAATATAACAGAGAGGGCGACGTCGGATATAAGATATACACAAGTGAAGACGGCATAATTGAGAGAAGGATCCATGTGCCTCAGAATTACGCGCTCGAGATCGAGCAGTTCAGCAGATGCATCCTGTTCGGCGAAGTTCCGCACATCAGTCCCGAGTTCTCGATCAAAAATGCGGAGCTTATGGACAAGATCCTTGAAAGGATAGGATATTTTCT
Organism: Lachnospiraceae bacterium; assembly: GCA_016281275.1. Taxonomy (GTDB): domain Bacteria; phylum Bacillota; class Clostridia; order Lachnospirales; family Lachnospiraceae; genus RUG11977. The sequence goes on from JAEEIH010000037.1 coordinate 14,708, forward strand.
TTGATGACGTACCACTACCAAAGAGGAAAAAGCGACAGAGATTCTTGATACTTTTTAATTGTCAGGCTTATGAGATAACCGGACTGATTTAAAATCCGTTATAACGGGGGTGAAAGGAGCATTTTATGAACGAACTGGCGATGAGAGAAAGCAAACGTGTTAACAGCAGGCTGTTGCTCTGCTACTTGATCATTTTTATGATCCTCGTTGCGGCTTATGTGATGGAAGTCGTTAAGGGAAGCAGGACACCGCTTTATGTCGTTATACTGATGATGACGGGTCTTGTTCCGCTTCTTGTAGCGTATATTTGTTACAGGATCAAACCGACAGCCAACAGAATCAGGTATATCGCTGCCATAGGTTACGGTATTTTCTACGGAGCCATACTTCTTACCGGAAAAGATTACACATATGTCTACATTTTCCCGATGATGTTTGTGCTGATGCTCACCTGTGACATCAAGCTTATTATGGCGACTGACGCTCTCATCATAATCGCGAACATCATCAGCGCGGTTTTGACCTACATGGGAGCCGAAGACAAGGAAACAACTCTGCCCATGATAGAGGTCCAGCTCGCGGTGGCAATTGTGTGCGCCGTTTATTCATTCCTCTCGATCAAGGTCATTAAGAAAAATAATGACGAAAAAGCGCTGGAACTCGGTAAAGAAAAGGAAACCGCGGATGAACTCGTTGATAAAAACGACCGGATCATTGAGGTTGCCAATCTTAAGGTTAAAAATGCGGTTGAAGCCGCCAATCTGCTCGATGAAAATTTTGACAGTGTTCAAAGAGCAATAAGGGAAGTAAGCGAAGGCGCGCAAGTCACCGCGAATACCGCCGAGAATCAGATGTCTGCCATTCAGGAGCTTGACAAGGCAATCGTATCGGTCAAAAAGGAAGCGGGTCTTGTGGACGAAAGTATGAACGGTTTCATGAAGACTGCGGAAGACTGCGCGGAGAAGAGTAAGGCAATCGGAACCGGAATTGAGACGATCGAAGTCGAAAAAGAGGCGATTCTTAAGGGCGCGCAAGCGCTTGAGGAAATGGCGCTCGAGCTTAATGAGATCATCGATATCATCAGTTCCGTTTCTAAGCAGACATCGCTCCTTTCACTTAACGCTTCTATCGAGAGCGCAAGGGCAGGCGAGGCAGGTCGGGGCTTTGCTGTGGTTGCGGGCGAAATCGGAAGCCTTGTTAATCAGACGAATGATGCGACTGCCAAGATTTCGGCGCGTGTCGGCGGCGTTCAGGAAGAAGTCAGGACGATGAAGGAAAAGATCGGCATCATCGACAAGAGCGTTACTGAGCAGAAGGAGATGACATCGTCCGTTATCAGCAGCCTTGAGGATATGAAGAACATCGCTTCGGAAGCAAAGAAGCGGATGGAAGAGCAGCTCAGCCATATGGATCGCATTAGTAGCGACAGCGCGAAAATTTCGGACAGCATCAGCACCCTTTCGGGTATATCCGAGGAGACGACTGCCGGAGCAAGTACGACTCTCGAGCTTGTTAATGACAGTGTTGACAGGATGGGCGAACTCAAGGGAGAGGTTAAGGCAATCCTTGATGTACTCAAATGATTTTTGAAAACCGAAACGGTACGTTACGCGGACTTGCCCGCTTTGGAGGGCTTAAAAAGGCTTGCAAAGCTGAACAGACCAAACACGGCGGCATCCGCGGCTACGATCGTTGAACCGACGGGAGTATCGAAAAAGATCGAAATTATGATGCCGGCGAGAGAACAGAATACCGAAATGACTGCCGAGCAGATCGTTACTGCTTTGAAGCTCTTGAACAGACGCATGGACGAAAGTGCAGGAAAGACGATAAGGGCAGAGATGAGCAGCGAACCGACGAGGTTCATCGCGAGAACTATGATCACCGCGGTCACGATGGCGATCAGAAGGTTATATGCATCGGCATGAAGGCCGGAAGCCCTTGCAAAATCCTCGTCGAAGGTGACGGCAAATATCCTGTTGTAGAAAACAATAAAAAGGATCACGACTGTTATAGAGAGAATGACGCAAATCCACACCTCGGAGGAGGTCAGCGTAAGTATCGAGGCTGAACCGAAAAGGCTGCTGCAGACATCTCCCGAAATGTTTGATGAGGTTGAAAATTTGTTCATGAGCAGATAACCGAACGCTAGTGAAGCAACGGACAACATCGCGATCGCGGCATCTCCCCTGACTTTGGCGTTTTTGCCGGTACGAAGCAGAAGTACGGCGCAAAGAACAGTTACGGGCAGAACGAGCAGCATGTTGTTTGAAAGATTAAGAACTGCGGCCACGGCAAGCACGCCGAAGGCGACATGCGAAAGACCGTCACCGATAAAGGAAAAACGTTTCAGAACGAGAGTGACTCCGAGAAGTGACGAGCAGAGTGCTATCAGAACGGCGGT
>JAEEIH010000038.1 GCA_016281275.1 Lachnospiraceae bacterium
CCGTTGCTCTATCCAGCTGAGCTACTGGCACATATAGCTATGCAAGCATAAAGCGGGTGATGGGAATCGAACCCACGTGTCCAGCTTGGAAGGCTGGTGTTCTACCATTGAACTACACCCGCATGTCACATATATTTAATTAGATCGGGGTGACAGGACTTGAACCTGCGACCTCCGGATCCCAAATCCGGCACTCGTACCAAACTGAGCTACGCCCCGCAGATACGACGAGGAAACTCAGTCAGCCGCTGTCCGGCTGCAAGAGCCAAACAGAGCCACTCCCTCCCCGAGGATAAAAACCGCTCACGGCTGTGAGTGACAACGCTGCCTCAACAGCAGAAGTTATTATATAACAGGGATTCGCAGTTGTCAAATAGAAAAATCACATATTTGCCATTTTTTTGTTTTTGACATGACACAATGCCTTGCTATATTGATTTCGATGATTGTATTTTTATGGCGGGACGGATATAATATCGCTATAAACATATTTTGTGTGAAGCCTGATGTTATCATGTATTAGGCGGAAAACAAGGTGCGGCGTTCAGTCGTACCTAAAGTGTAAGGAGGTATTATGAAGAGATTTACCAGGATTTTGGCAGTTGTTCTGGCCCTTGTTCTTGTGGCCGGAGTCGTTCCTGCTTCAGCAGCATCCGGCGATCTGTCGCTCACAAAAACAAAGAAGACCATCTTCGCTGACGGGTGCAGGGGAACAACCGCTGAAGGCAAGGTTGCCAAGTATTACGATTTTGCCGGAATTAAAAAGTTAGTTAAGAACTTTAACAGCAAGACGATGGACATCAAGCTCGAGAGCAGCGATACATCCGTTGTCGCAACGGATGACAAGAAGGATCGTGTAAATGCGGTGAAGCCCGGAAAAGCAACCGTTACCGTTTCTGTATACAATAAGAAAAGCTCGGAGCTTCTGTTCAGCGGGAAGATTACCGTTACCGTTAAAAAGAATGCCACAACAAGCACGCTTTTCATCGACGGTGTAAAGGACGGAGATTCCTTCAAAGAAGGAGATTCCGTTAAGGTTACCCTTACGAGAAAGTCCGGAACCGATACCGACCTTCGTCGTCTCGTTTCATCGGGAGACGGTGTGTCGATCGAGGAAGCCGGAACCAGAAAGTATAAGGTTACATTCAAAAAAGCGGGTACATTCACACTTACGGCAGAAAGCTACATGAGTGAGAAGTACAGCGGAGCCACAGCTTCCAAGAGCGTATCGGTTACGGTAGCCGAGGCAAAGAAGGAAGAGGAAAAGAAGGAAGAGGAAAAGAAGGAAGAAAAGAAAGAGGAAGAGAAAAAGTCCGAGGAGGCTAAGCTGACAGTTGTCCAGACTGTAACCAATCAGTTTAAGCTCAGCGGTTCTGTGATCACTTCCACATTAAAGAAGGAAGACATCAAGATTCATTATGTTATTGCCAATACCGATGTTCCTCACAGCGGACTTATCGATAAGATCACGGTGAGCGAGGGCAGCGCGGTGGTGGACATGCTTGCCGATTTTGCGCAAGGCATTACCTACTACGTTACGGTTGGCGGTGAGGAAGCAAGCTTCACCACACCTACAGTCAGCGCTACCGACCCCTTGAAGGCGGTTAAGGCTATCGACTTCAAAAAGCATCAGGCAAATGTCGGAGAGATAACGGATCTTGAATTCGTATTCTTCGATGAGAACAATGTTGATATCACCAGCCTTGTTAAGAACTATGCGTTGAGCAGCCTCTCTGTAACGGTCGTATCGGGAGAGCAGAACGGATTCCTCTCCGGAACAACCATTACGATGTATGAAAAAGGCAAAACAACCTCAATAAAAGCAGTTTTGACCATAGGTTATGACAGCGTTACAAGCAAGCCGATCGAGGTAGTAAAAGAAGGCATCGTAATGTGTGTCGAAAAACAGCTCCCTGTTGTACAGGCAGTTTATTTCACATTGAGCAACGACGGCGATTCGGTTTACTACAAGAAGGGTGATAAAGAGAATAAGGTCGTTTGCGTAGGTGACGGAGACTATGTTCTTGAAGTTCTCTTCCAGTATTCGGACCAATCCGTTAAGACACCTGCCGAGATCGGTGCGATCGCTAAGTCCGAAACGGAAATGGTTGCCATGATCGGCGGACAGGGTTCTTCGGGCGGCAGCTACATCATTCCCAACATGACGGGACAGGCACTGATCAGATTCTACGTAGATAACAAGGTTGTTCCGGGTGCAGACGTGGCGTTCAGTGTTCAGGAAGCACGTAAGGCGACCAGGGTGATTGCAACTCCCGACAAGAATACTCTGAACATCGGTGTTCCCGATGATTCTATCGAGATTACCGCAAAAGTACTTGACCAGTACAACACCGAAATGAAGAATGTTCCTCTTTACATCACACAGACGGAAGCATCTCTGAAGAATGTATCGGCAAGCTTTGGCTCATTTGATGCCAAAGGCAAGCTTCTTATTCAGAGTTCTCAGTGTAGCATTATCGGATCGCTTCCTTCGTATCCGGTTATAGCTAATGTTACTAACGGAGGAAATCTCTCTTGTCCGATATCGTTCAATGTTAAGAGCGTACCTTACGACTCTACAAAGCTTGCTTCATACGAAGGTGAGGTTATACTCGAAGGGAATAAGGATGCCAACGGACAAGTTGTCATCGATACCACCCTTAAGCAGGGTAATCAGGAATTTGAGGATACCGTAGCATATATCAGATTCAGCAGTAATGACGGCACCGGTAAATATGCGGTTAAGGAAACGGCAGGCGTTCTCCTTTCTACGGCGCCCACAACCTCATTAAAGCCTTCGGATCTGAACACTACAGCCGGGAACTCTGTTGTAGCCATGACTATTCAGTATAAACCCGATAACGGACAGCAAGTGTTCATTACTTCGGCTGCCAACATCGATGTATCCGAGTTTGTCATCGGCTTCACTCCTGTAAAATCCGGAAGCAAGCTTGCCAAGGGAATCTACACACTGATGGGATATGTTATCACATTTACGGATAGCAGTACTATTATAAAGCCTCTTGGAGCAAAACAGATCACTGTTAAGGAATCCACACTTGGCGGAACCATCACCCAGAAGAAGGAAACGTACGCCGCAGCGGGAAGCATGGAACAGAGAGTCGCCGAATTCTTCGATTTCTATCTTGAAGGAGCCAAGCTTGATCCTACCATGATCAAGTCGGTAGAACACAACGATTCGAGTGCAAACAATTCTTCATATATTGTCAGCGTTACATTTGCACTCAGCAACTCTGTATATGGATCGTTTGATCTTAAGATTCCTGTTAACAGACTGATCAAATTCTCGGCATAACCGCTGAAAGCAATAACTACAGATATAAAGCAGAAAGCCCTGCCTTCGAAAGAAGGTGGGGCTTTTGTGGCAGTGATAACATTGCGCTACGGCAAAATACTTTCCGCACACTGTGCAGAGACGGCATTATGTCGCGGTAGTATTATGTCGTGGCAGTATTGAGTCGCGACAGTATTATGTCGCGGCAGTATTATGTCGCGATAGTATTATGTCGAGACGGTATTATGCAGCGGCGCCGGGATGAATGGGCATCAGATCGTGTCCCCGGCGATGTCACTCAGATCAAAGTCTTGGGAGAAGAGAAGTGAAAGATCCCCGTTCGGTTCTGCAACAAGCCTCCTTGACTGGTTGAGGATCGCTTCCTCCACTTTGTTACGGGCGAGACGACCGTTGCCCGCATCGGACGGACGAAGTGCCTGGACTGCATTAAAGTACGAAAGAAGTGACGGATCTGCTCCTTCGTCGATCGTGTACCCTTTGCTTCGGGCGATGGAATGAGAGATCGCGACAAGCTCTTCTCCCGTGTAATCGGGGAAGTTTATGAGGTTCGGGAAGCGACTCTTAAGACCTGAGTTTGAGGTCAGGAATTCTTCCATTTCATTACTGTAACCGGCGAGGATAACAACAAGGTTGTCCCGATTGTCCTCGATGCCTTTGACGAGCGTGTCGATCGCTTCGAGACCGAATGAATCATCGGTTCCCCGATAAAGGCTGTAGGCCTCGTCGATAAAGAGTACGCCGCCGATCGCAGATTTGATCACCTGATTGGTAAGAGGAGCAGTGTGACCGACATATCTTCCGACAAGGTCGGCGCGCGAAACCTCAACAAGCTGTCCGCCTGTGAGTACGCCGATCGCCTTCAGGTAGCGGCTTATGATACGCGCGATCGTTGTTTTTCCGGTACCGGGATTCCCGGTGAAGATCATGTGCTTTGAAACATCGCTGCTTTTTAAGCCTTCTTCCGATCTGCGTTTCTTTATCCTGTAGTATTCCTCGAGACCGAGGATGTATTCCTTGATTGCCTTTAGTCCGACGATCTTGTCGAGTTCCTCACGTACCGCTTCGAGACCAGCCGTATATGTTGCGGGAAGGCAGGCAAAGAGGTCTGTTACTTCACCGCCGCTCTCGGCTGTGACACGTCCTTCTTCCGACATATAGAGATGAATGTCGGCACCTTCGGGCAGATCTGTTTCAAGCCTTATCTGCACAAGCGCATCAAGGAAGTCTTCATAAAACTTAAGAACCGCCTTGAGACCGGCATTTTTATCGCTCTGTGCGATGCTGAAGTCGACAACTTCGTCTGCAACGTGAAGGTTGAAGTGAAGGTGGGTAGAAGAGAGATCACGGAGCTTGTTCATCTCGATCGATGCGATCTGGGCAATCGTGTCGCGACCGAGTCGGTTTGTTTCGCAGATATCTGTTATCGAATTGACAAAAGGTGCGCCGAAGCAATCGGCGAGCTTTTCGATAGATCCGGTGCTCACGAAAACCAAGAACTTGCCCTGAACGTCGAAGGTTCCGACAGCGTCGTGCGCGAGCGAGTTCGCAACGTTGATGAGCTGCCCGTTCTGAAGTACGTAACGGGACGAAAGTTGACACTGCCCTTTCATCACGAGGTCGCACAGATTGTTAAGGAATGAAATGTGGCAGTTCTCAAAATTCTCAAAGAGGATAACTTCATTATCCGACGAGAGAGCGCAATAAAGATCCTGAAGGAAAAGCTTTTCTTCTCCCGCCGAAGGATAAAGGGAAAGATCGATCAACGTTACCTCGGGGTTGCGGAGAATTCCGCGCTCGGCCATCTTTTTGACTGCGGTGGAAAGAGCGAAGTGACGACCCGTATAGGCGGGACCGGTGATGTAAATCGTGTTGGCGGGAAGCTTTCCGGGACGGGACAGTACGTAGGGACGTTTGAAAGCAATCGTGAGCTTTTTCAAAAAAGCCTCCTGACCGAGGACAGTTTCCATAAGCTCGTCCGCGAGACCGTTGAATTTCTCGGGACCGGGGGTTACGGGTTTGCCGCCGTTATAATCGTGATCGATATTCCCGGTAAAATCGTCGAGTTCCTTCTCGAGCTTTTTGGCGTCGGATAAAGCTTCGTTTATGCCGGAATAAGATACCTGTGTGTCAATATAGGCGCTTGAAGAGTCCTGCGCCGAAGCCGCGCTTTTGTAAGAGGGTCGGTCGTCAAGACTGATCCCGCGTTCTTCGCACATCTTACCGATGTCGAGTGCGGTTTGATATGATGCGTCAGGAAGGCTTCTGCCGGTAACCTTACGAAGGTTGTCGAGCAGGTTGCCGCCTTCTTTCTTGCGCCTTTTTTGAGCTTCTTTTATTTCTTCGAGAGTGTAGTTGTTTTTCTTTCCGAGGATTCCGTTCAGAGAATCGTCAATATCGTCGCGCATATACTTACCCTTTCGTTTGTTCGCCTTTTCGAGCCCGTGTTTGTAGGGATCGATATAACCTTTCGTTTCTTCGGCTTTTCGAATCCGTGTTTGTAGGGATCGATATATATGTAATTTTGATCGTAGAAGTATTTTATAACATGGCGCTTTTTCTTTCAAGCCGAGTCCGGAAGAAGACTACGTTTCGCCGGAGGAAAACGATTTCCTCGGTCCAAGTTGGTCCTTTGGTCCGGGTGTGCGCGGAGACATCGTTTTCCTTTGCCCAAGTTGGGTATTGCGGGAATGCGGTTCTTTGGGTATAATCGTACCGTGTCGCATTCTTAGTGTTTGGGAAGTGCTTATAGGAAACAAATGCTAAATTATGAGGGATGCGAATTCCGGGACAGACATGTACAGTATATTATGCAGGGACGGCGGCGCGAAACGTGCCAGGCTCGTTACCGTTCACGGGACGATCGAAACACCGGTGTTTATGAATGTGGGAACTGTGGCTGCCATAAAGGGTGCCGTTTCTTCGGTTGACCTTGAAGGACTCGGCACGCAGGTAGAGCTGTGCAATACCTACCACCTTCATGTGCGTCCCGGTGACGAAGTGGTCAAAAAGATGGGCGGACTGCAGAAGTTCATGAACTGGCATCGCCCGATCCTGACCGATTCGGGCGGGTTTCAGGTTTTTTCGCTTGCCGGACTGCGCAGGATCAAAGAAGAGGGAGTTACGTTCAATTCACACATAGACGGAAGGGTCATCCGGATGGGGCCGGAGGAGAGCATGCAGATTCAGTCGAATCTTGCGTCCACGATCGCGATGGCGTTTGATGAATGTCCTCCGAGCACAGCCGAAAAGTCATATATCACCGAGTCTGTTGCGAGAACCACAAGGTGGTTGGTGCGCTGTCGGGACAAGATGAGAGAACTGAATTCCCGTGAAGACACGATCAACCCCGACCAGCTGCTTTTCGGCATCAATCAGGGCGGCATATATAACGATATCAGGACGGAGCATGCAAGGCAGATAAGTGAGCTCGATCTTCCGGGATATGCTATCGGAGGTTTGGCTGTAGGAGAAACGCACGAGCAGATGTACGACGTGCTTGACCATGTGGTTCCCGAACTTCCTTCGGATAAACCGGTGTACCTTATGGGTGTCGGAACCCCGGCAAATATCCTTGAAGCCGTCGACAGAGGCGTTGATTTCTTCGATTGTGTTTATCCCACAAGGAACGGACGCCACGGTCATGCCTATACGAGGTTCGGAAAGCTCAATCTTTTGAATGCAAAGTATGAAACGGATGAAAGACCGATAGAAGAAGGTTGCGACTGCCCGACCTGTAGAAATCATTCCCGCGCATATGTGCGTCACCTCTTGAAGAGCGGGGAGATGCTCGGGTGCAGGCTGATGGTGATGCACAATCTTTGGTTCTACAACAACCTTATGGCTCAGATACGCGATGCGATCGAAAAAGGGTGTTACAGCGATTTTAAGAAGCACATTCTTGAATCGATGGAACAGGGTGAGAATTGACCGGTCTCGGTACATAATCAACAAGACACTTGCACAGAGTTGTGGTGTAAATAGAAAAGCCTGTATTCCGGGCAAAAGAAAAAAGAAATGAAGCAAAGCTTCATACAGGAGGTAAACATGTTTCCTTTTATACTTGACGAAGCAACAACAGCTGCTGCAGCCGGACAGGAAGCCGGCGGGATCGGATCTTGGCTTCCGATCATCATCTACGTTGTGATCCTCGGCGCAGTTTTTTATTTCCTTGCGATCAGACCCCAGAAGAAGCAGCAGAAGCAACAGGCAGCGCTCATCGAATCAATTGCGGTCGGTGACAGTGTACTTACTTCAAGCGGTTTCTACGGAGTTGTTATCGATGTTATGGATGAAGTGCTCGTTGTTGAGTTCGGTAACAATAAGAACTGCCGTATCCCGATGAAGAAAACGGCCGTTGTTGAAGTGGAAAAGCCTGTTAAGGATGAACCGTAACAAAACAGATCCTTTTGTGACAAACATGTGACAAAGTTCTATGGTATCCTCAGTATAGGATGTGACGCATGGATTTACACCGGAGGATCAGGAAATGAAAGTGTTTAAGAACAACTTCATAAAAGTTCTTGGATTCGTTGCTGTCTTCGGGTTGTGTATTTTCATGGTCAGCGGAGTTGATGCTAAAGCGGCGGAGGCAGTCAGGCTTAACCTTCAGACCTGCTACGTTTCTGTTGACGGAACGTACTGGTTGAGAGTGTACAACCTTGACGGTCGTTCAGTGACCTTTAGTTCAAGTGATACATCGATCGTCACAGTTTCGAGCAGCGGAAAGTTAAAGGGTCGGAACTGCGGGGACGCGGTAATAACCGTACATGTCTACGAGAACGGATCGGTGGTGTCCACTCTGCAGTGCGATGTTCATATAGGACCCGCAGCGGTGAGCCTCAGCTTTACCACAAAAAGGCTGGTGCTTAAAGAGGGTACTGCTAAGAGGATATATCCTCTCATTATCCCCAAGAACACGGTTGAGAAACCCATCTATTGGACGGAAGACGACCGGGTCGCAACTATTTCGTATGCCGGTACGATACGCGCGCTTAGCGTCGGATCAGTCGACATTCACGGAATGCTCGATAACGGAGATTCAGACGTTTGCCGCGTTATAGTTCTCTCCGATGTGGACTACGAGGACTACCATTATGGCAGGAGAAGTCTGGAAGACATTCTTTCGGACATCGAAAACGCAGAAGACGGGCAGGAGACCGAAGCAGAAGTCGAAGAGGAAATGAACGAAGAACCCGTTCAGGGTGAATCAATCACAACCGCGCCTTTGCCTTCTACGGCTTCCTCAAGTGCTGCAGCACCGGTCGCACCGGTCGCAGCCAAGTGATGAGCGTCTGAACGTATTACGAAGAGACTACGGATGACCGTCCCGGAGCAGTTCGGGCCGGTCATTCTTTTTATAACAAAACGGAAGGAGACTTTTCATGGAATACATTCTGATAGCGGACGATAATCCTGATATTACCGATGTTCTTTCCAATTACGCACGCAAAGAGGGCTACGAGCCCGTTATCGCTGCCGACGGTGATGAAGCGCTCATCATGTTTAAAGAATATAAGCCCGTGTGTGTTCTTCTCGACGTTATGATGCCAAAGAAGGATGGGTACGCCGTATGCCGCGAGATCAGGCAGGTCTCTGATACTCCCGTCATTCTTGTGACCGCAAGAGGAGAGGATTTTGAAAAGATCATGGGTCTTGACATCGGAGCCGATGATTACATCCTCAAGCCCTTCAGCCCCAACGAAGTTATGGCGCGTGTCCGGGCCGTTCTCAGGCGCATGACCAAGACGGAAAAGCCTGAAGAAGACTGCATGACCATCGGGACCATGAAGCTTTCTCTTTCGGAATATTCTCTTTCGATCGGTGAAACAAAGATCAACCTTACCAAAAAAGAAATCGAGACTATGTGGATCCTTGCAAAGAATCCGAACAAGGTATTTACCCGCGATAATCTTCTTGACAGCCTTTGGGGCTACGACTACTACGGCGACAACAGAACCGTCGATTCGCACATCAAGCGCCTTCGCGCGAAGATAGATGCGGTTCCTCATCCCGAATGGGATATAAAAACCGTTTGGGGCGTGGGTTATAAATTTGAGATCAAAGAGTGAGACGACGCCGAAAGATTGATGATCGGGGAGCAAAACGATCACAAAAGATTACGGTTCAAAGAGAATCGATGGAGAAACGCTTGACGGATTTTTAAGAGGGGAAAATGAAGGGTTTTTTCAGCAGGTTTAACAACATATTCTTCAAAGTGTTCGGTGCGCTTTCGGCACTGACGCTCATCTTCGCTCTTCTTTTGGGAATTGTTTTTCTGAGACTCTACACTACAGCAACGCAGCGAAGCAGACAGGAACAGCTCATCCATGTATCGAACCAGCTTGCGACAAGACTTGGGGACACGATTATCTACGGCAACTACGAGGAAATGATGCAGTTCCTTGAAATATATAATTCCTTCGAGTCGGCAGAACTTTGGTACATTCCGAACGGGAATGCCGAACTCAGCGTGGAGGACGAGTTTTTGATTATAGACACAAAGATCCCGACCGAACAGGAGGAATTCGTCGAAGTGGTCAGAAAGGCCTCCGAAGGTAATCAGGAGGCGTCTGTTTTTTACAGCGAGATCCATAAAGCCACAGCTATAGTTGTCGGAACTCCTGTTTACGGAGCGAACGGAAGCGTTTATGGCGCTCTGGTGTCGATAGAGACGCTCGAGGATCTCGACGATGCGATCAGAAGTACCGGGCGGATGATCTTCATAAGCGCGGTCATGGCTCTTTTGGTGAGTGGTCTCCTCGCCTTTTTGTTTGCGCGAAGGATCACAGAACCCGTAAGACAGATGCGTCTCATGACGCGTGACATGATGGACGGAAATTATAAGCTCAAAACCGGCATCAGTCGTCATGACGAGATCGGCGAGATGGCGCGAAGTATAGACATGCTCTCGGACAAGCTGCTTGAAAATGAGGAGGAGCGAAAGAACATGGAGCAGATGAGGCTCGACTTCTTCGCGAATGTTTCACATGAACTGAGGACTCCGATCACGGTTGTTCGCGCGTATGCGGAAAGCCTCGTGGACGGCGTGGTGACTTCAAAGGAAGCACAGGAGGACTACTACGCGCGCATTCTTCGCGAGTGCTCGAATATGGAACGTCTTGTGGGAGATCTGCTCACTCTCTCCAAGATGCAGAATCCCAACTTCCGTATCGAAAAGGAACTCGTGAGTCTCACACAGATACTTGAGGACGCTGTGGGTGGAGTTGCGGCGATAGCAGCGGATAAGGACATCGAGATAAGCCCTTCGGGACAATTCGACGAACCATGCATGGTGATGGGTGATTACGGCAGGCTCAGGCAGATGTTTATGGTGGTCTTTGACAACGCTCTGAAATTTTCACCCGAGGGATCCACAATTCATGTGGATGTTAAGTGCGCCGGCGGGATCGAAGTAACGATCAGGGATGAAGGCTCGGGGATCGCGCCCGAGGATATTCCGAACATCTTCGAGAAATTCTACAAGTCCCGCCTGCTTGAGAATGAAAAAGGCTCGGGGCTGGGGCTCGCGATCGCAAAATATATCTGTGAGAAGCACAACGGTACGGTAAGGGTTGAAAGTGAACTCGGAAAAGGTTCGGCGTTCACATTTGCATTCGGAACAGTGAAATAATCTTGCACATATATTTAGTGCACACAATTAGTGAAATAAACGCAAAAATAATTGAAAATTCTGAAAAAGATAAAATAATTTCTGTAATCTGCAAATAACGCTTGCAATTTATTAGAAAATATGTTAGTATAGAAACATCAAAAAAGCAATCGGCACCGAGAGGTGAGATAAAGCTTTTTAGGCTCGCAAGAGCAGTGATATCCTGGGGTGTTCGATATTCCCGCGTTTTTGAACCTACATTACTTTAAAAGGGATTCCGATATTTTTAAGTGGATGTCAGGCCGCCGGGTAAGCGGAAGGCAGAAGCTTAAGTGAGGTTACCCACCTAGCTTGGGGCTAGGAGTCAAAGATCGGGAGACGGCACTTTGGGGAACAATTTACGGGACTGATGTCCCGTATTTTTTTGATTTCTGAAAGCTTTATGGGTATCGATTCGGGTTTGGGACAGAATCCAGAGCTCATTTTTTATAGTTTCTACATACTTTCTTCACTTTTCGTTCTATTTTCTTTTACTATGTAATGTGATATAATACCGCTCAGTTTGGATGTTATATGCAACCCCAAAAATGTTCGCATCATGCAGAAAGGATACGGGCTTTACAGCACCCGTTCAGTATATACAGGCAGGTACCGTAATGAATGATTTAAGAGGAAATAAAAACAATAAAAACGATGGTAAGCCCAACAGCAGGCTGATACTCGCATGTGTCGGCATCACCGTTATGCTGATACTCTTTTTCAGTCAGATCTCAAAAAGCCTTCAGGCAGGACTTCAACAGGAAATCTCGTACGACACATTCCTCAGGATGGTTGAGGAAAATCTTGTGGACACGGTGTTTATTAAGCACGAGAAGCTCGAGATCGTGCCCAAAACGGCATCGACTAATCCCTACGAGGCTGTGACGTATTATACGGGCACCCTTGATGATTCAGACCTCATTGACAAGCTTTATGAATCGGGAATTACTTTCAGTGGTGAGATCGTCGATACGGGAACCACCATTTTTGATATAATCCTTGCTTACGGCGTTCCCTTTATCATCATTTATATCCTCATGTATTTCTTTATGAGGACGGTGACAAAAGGAGGCGGCGGAGGACTCATGGGCGTCGGCAAGAGCAATGCCAAGCTTTATGATGTCGAAAAGGAGACCGGCGTTACATTTAAGGATGTTGCCGGACAGGATGAGGCAAAGGAATCCATCTACGAGCTTGTGGATTTCCTTCACAATCCGGGTAAATATCAGCAGATCGGTGCAAGGCTTCCGAAGGGAGCGCTTCTTGTGGGACCGCCCGGAACCGGTAAAACGCTTCTTGCGAAGGCTGTCGCCGGCGAGGCGCATGTGCCTTTCTTCTCACTTGCGGGTTCGGCCTTTGTCGAGATGTTTGTCGGCGTCGGCGCTTCCCGTGTAAGAGATCTTTTTAAGCAGGCACAGGCGCAGGCACCTTGTATCGTGTTTATTGATGAGATCGACGCGATCGGCAAGAGCAGGGATTCTCAGTTCAGCGGAGGCAACGACGAGCGCGAGCAGACACTTAACCAGCTGCTTGCCGAGATGGACGGTTTCGATACATCAAAGGGTATCGTGATCCTTGCTGCCACAAACCGCCCCGAGGTTCTCGATAAGGCGCTTCTGAGACCCGGTCGTTTTGACAGAAGGATAATTGTTGAGAAGCCCGATCTTAAAGGACGTGTTGAGGTCCTTAAGGTTCATGCGGCACATGTCAACCTTGACGAGTCGGTAAATCTTGAGGAAATCGGACTTGCAACATCGGGTGCGGTAGGCTCCGATCTTGCAAATATCATAAACGAAGCAGCGATCCTTGCCGTGAAGAACGGACGTAATGCGGTTTGCCAGGCAGATCTCATGGAATCCGTCGAGGTGGTCATCGCAGGCAAGGAAAAAAAGGACAGGGTTTTAAGTCCTGAAGAAAAGAAAATAGTGGCATACCACGAGACCGGTCATGCGCTTATCACCGCGCTTGAAAAGAAGGCCGAACCCGTGCA
Source organism: Lachnospiraceae bacterium (assembly GCA_016281275.1). Taxonomy (GTDB): domain Bacteria; phylum Bacillota; class Clostridia; order Lachnospirales; family Lachnospiraceae; genus RUG11977. The sequence continues at coordinate 12,955 of JAEEIH010000038.1, forward strand.
GAAGATAACGATCGTTCCGAGGACCATGGGGTCTCTCGGGTATGTAATGCAGGTTCCCGAGGAGGAGAAGTACCTTCAGAGTGCCGATGAACTCAGAGCACGTCTTGTGACGCTTTACGGCGGTCGCGCTGCGGAAGAGGTTGTGTTCGGTTCCATCACAACAGGTGCGGCGAGCGATATCGAAAAAGCAACTCAGATTGCCCGCGCAATGGTAACTCAGTACGGTATGTCCAAAAAGTTCGGTCTTGTGGCACTCGAGTCCGTAGAACACAGGTATCTTGACGGTCGGCCCGTGATGAACTGCGGACAGGACACAATCAGCGAAGTTGACCATGAGGTGATGGAACTTCTTGAAGAGTGCCATGCCAAGGCAATCAAACTCCTGGAGGAGAACAGGGACGCGCTCGACAAGATCGCGGCATATCTTTCGGAAAAAGAGACGATCACAGGTAAGCAGTTCATGGAACTCTACGAGCAGGCTGTTGCTGAGAGAGGAATGAATTCCGAAGAAAGCAATACCGCGACGGCTGAGGTTGGTGAAAAGACTAAAGGTGGGGTTACGTTTTTAACGGATGAAGACTTTTTTGATGATTCACCCCCGAAATGGGATTCGGGAGATTCGGATCCTGAAGCAGGGGAATCCGAGACGGATGATAGATCGCATAAGATTTGGAAGAGGTGAGTCTTCTGAGAATTGAGGAATTTAAGATGGAACGTCCCGGTCAGGTAGAGATCGGGCAGCAAGTCGAGATAGTGGAACGCAACACGGTTGCGTTCTACTACTATATAATCGTGCCGGCTGTGGCGATGTCGGGAAATTACAAGTTCTCCGAAAGGATCAAAGCGAGAAGCGGCGTGGTAAAGGACATTAAAAGGGACGAAAGAGGATATTTCGTTTTTGTTGAATTCGAAGAGTAAGTAAACTGTTTCGGAATATCGTCATTGACGCGGACCGGATCATATGGGAACGCAGGTGTGACGGCACGGTGGTTTTTTGCTATAATGGTGTATCACGGTGGGGGAAGCAGATGTTTGATATAAGCGAAGAATTAAAAAAGCTTCCGGATAAGCCCGGGGTGTATATCATGCATGATGCCCCCGGTAATATAATCTATGTCGGAAAAGCAATCAGTCTGAAAAATCGCGTCCGGCAATATTTTCAAAAAAGAGTGCGCTCGCCCAAAATCGAGCGGATGATCTCACTTATTGACCATTTTGAGTATATAGTGGTGGACAGCGAGGTCGAGGCGCTCGTTCTGGAATGTAATCTGATAAAAGAAAACAGACCCAAGTACAACACAATGCTCATGGATGACAAATCCTACCCGTTCATAAAGGTGACGGTAGGTGAAGATTATCCGCGCGTATTTTTAACACATAATGTAAAAAAAGACGGATCGAAGTATTTCGGACCATATACGGATGTGGGTGCAGCGAAGAACGCGCTTGCGCTTCTTGACAACCTCTACGGACTTCGACCCTGCAGAAAGACCATTGAAAAAGGAAAGCTCTTAAAGCCGTGCCTTTATCATGACGTTCACAAGTGTAAGGCTCCGTGCGCGGGGCTCGTGAGTGATGAGGAATACGGTTCACTTGTGAAAAATGTCATTGAGTTCCTTTCGGGAAACGTTGCACCGATCAGAAAGAAGCTCAAAGAAGAGATGAAGGAAGCGTCCGACAGCCTCGAATTTGAGCGGGCGGCGCAGCTACGCGATCTGATCGCTGACATTGAGAGAGTGGTAAAGGCACAGAAAATAACTGCTTCCGACGACGGTGACAGAGATGTGATCGGTCTGGCCGTAAAGGATGACAGAGCTGTGGCGCAGGTCTTTTTTATCCGCAAGGGAAGAATGACGGGCAGGGAACACTTCTATCTGACCGAAGCAGGAGAGGAAACCCCGGAATCGCTCCTCGGGACATTTATAAAACAGTTCTATACCGGAAACCCCAACATTCCGGGTAACATTCTTCTGCCCGGAGAGCCTGAGGAAAAGGAATCGCTCGAGGAGATACTGTCTGCTATGGCCGGTTATAAGGTTACGCTCAGGATTCCCGCGCGCGGTGACAAGGAAGGGCTCGTACGGCTGGCAGTCGATAATGCGAAGATGGTACTCGAAAAAGACCATGAAAGGCTTGAGAGTGAACACGAAGGCGCGATGGATGCCCTCAGGGAGCTCGCAGGGCTTCTGGATATTGAGCCGCCGCGCAGGATTGAATCGTACGACATCTCGAACACGAGCGGCTTTGAATCCGTGGGTTCCATGGTTGTTCATGAAAACGGTAAGCCGAAAAAAAGCGACTACCGCAAGTTCCGGATCAGAACCGTCAAGGGTCCGGATGATTACGCATCGCTTGCGGAAGTTCTTCGCAGGAGACTCACCCACCGTGAACGCATCGCGGACGGGGATGATTCGTTTAGCGACTTCCCCGATCTCATCCTGATGGATGGCGGACGAGGTCAGGTTAACGTGGCACTTGAGGTCATGGAAGAACTCGGACTTGATATCCGTGTCTGCGGGCTCGTAAAGGACGATCATCACAGGACACGCGGGCTTTACTGTGACGGTGTGGAAGTACCTATCAGCATGAGGAGCGCTGCTTTTATGTTCATCACGAGGATCCAGGATGAGACCCACCGATTTGCGATCGAATATCACAGAGAGCTTCGCTCGCGCGCACAGACGCGCTCGATCCTTGATGATATCCCGAATATCGGACCCAAGAGGCGGCGCGCACTCCTGAAAGCGTTCGGATCGCTTGAGGCGCTCCGCGATGCGGATCTGCGGACTATCGCTAATGTCGAAGGTATGACGGAGGCGGCAGCGCAGTCCGTATATGAATTTTTCCATGCGGAGAACTGAGGCTGCTAACGTGATATACATACGTAATGTTCGGATTCAGGCAGGGGCTGCATTGATAGGTAACGTGGGGTTCGGATTTGGTACATGCGATTTTACACATGCGATTATGTACATGCGGCTTAGGCTACCACGTACATAATTCCCGGCGAACGCTCTCGCTTGCGTTTCACACGCAGCGGTACTAAGCGACGAAAGTACCGTCGCTAAGTGCCGGCGTGTTCAAGCATCCCGGGAATTATCTACGGGCGCGCCTAAGCCTTGCGGGGAAACCATCAGTTGAAATGGTGAAATAAACCGTAGTAGGGAAAAATTAATTGTCGTACCTAAGCCTTGCGGGGAAACCATCAGTTGAAATGGTGAAATAGACCGTAGTAGGGAAAAATTAATTGTCGCACCTAAGCCTTGCGGGAAATTGCCAGTTGAAATAATAATACAAACTGTTGTAAAGGATATTGTCAATTTGTAATATATGGGTCCCAGACAAATTGCAGTAAAGAAAATAGCCGGAGCGCGTCCGAAAATCATTTCCGGAACGCTGGAGTACGTCGGCACTTAGCGACGGTATTTACGTCGCTTAGTACCGTTACGTACGACCGCGAGCGAGAGCGTTTCGCGGAAATGATATTCGTGACAGCGAAGGCGTAAGAACTATATATATAATTTCAGGTCTGCATAGCACGGAATAATTCACACACGGAGGCGCGCATGGCATTATTTCTTCACATCGGTCCGTCAGGCAGCGGTAAATCACACCGCCTCTTGCAGACCGTCATCACGGAAGCTTCAAAAGACGTCAACCGGAACGTCCTTCTTATAGTGCCTGAACAGGTGAGCATGCAGGCGACTGCGCAGCTCGTCTCGGCGCACCCCGGCCATACGATCATGAATGCGGATGTCCTGAGCTTCATGCGGCTCGCGTACCGCGTGTTCGACGAGCAGGGACGGAAGGTCCCGCTTGTGCTTGACGATACGGGCAAGAGCATGATCGTGAAGAAGGTCGCGCTCGATATGGCGGACAAGCTTTCTGTCTATGCGGGACTTGTGCGGAGACAGGGCTTCATCGAAGAACTTAAATCACTGATCTGCGAATTTTATCAGTACGGGATAGATGACGAAACGATAGGGAAGATGCTCGAGGCAGCGGGTGAGAGCGACAGACTCCGCGCCAAGCTGTCTGACGTTCGCACAGTCTTTAACGGATTCAGGGACTTCATAAAAGAACGATTCGTGATGAACGAGGAATTGCTGGACCTGCTTGGCGAGGCAGTCGGGCGGTCGGAGATCGTCAGAGGCAGTGTGCTTGCGTTCGACGGATTCACGGGCTTTACCGCTCCGCAGTATAGGCTTCTCGAAAGCCTGATGCGTGTAGCGTGCGACATGCATTTTAACGTCACGATCGATCCGGGACTCGATCCTTCTCTTGCGAGAAATTCGATGTTCGCGCTCAGTCGGGAGACCATTGATAAGCTGACGGAGCTTGCCGGCCTTACGGGACATAAGGTTATCATCGACTGCCCGAAGACGGAGGGAGTCCGCTTTGAGAACGAAGCTCTGGCGCATCTTGAGAAGAACGTTTTTCGCTATCCTTACAGCAAGAGAGACGGGCATGAGGGCATTGTGATAGCGACATGCGAGAGTACCGGTGTCGAGACCGCCTTCGTGATCACGCAGATAAAGCGACTGGTCAGGGAGGAGAAGCTTCATTATAAGGATATGGCTGTGGTCATAGCGGATATGCAAGGGCTCTCCGCTACGGTAGCCGCAGTTTTTGAAAAGGCAGGTATTTCCTGTTTCCTCGACTCGAAAAAGAACATTCTCGGAACGGCGCCGGTCGAGATGATTCGCGCAGCTATAAGCGTTGCGATCTCCGATTATTCGTACGAAAGTGTATTCAGGTTCATAAAAGCACTTCCTGCAGACATGCGCGCCGGTATGGAGAGTGTCGAAAACTTCGTGCGCGGCAGAGGGATCCGGGGAGCAGGAAGATGGAAGAAAGAGTGGACCGGAAGTGTTTACAGGCATTATCAGACCGATCTTGCGGAACTGAACAGCAAAAGGGAGATGGTAGTGTCTCTACTTGAACCGTGCGTGAAGGTGCTTGCTTCAAAGAAGTCGACCGTCAGGGAGAGACTCGAAGCCCTGATGACGCTCTTGACGGAGTGCGGCGTGAAGGAAAAGCTCGAGCAGAGAGTCGAACTCATGCAGACCTCGACTGTTGCACAGGAGAGACTTGCTGCCCGTGAGGACGCACAGCTTTTCGAGTCGATCGAGACGGTGTTCGAGCATGCGGACAACCTCCTCGGAACGGACGTTATCACCCTCAAGGAGTTCGGGGATATCCTCGATACGGGATTCTCGCGTCAGGAGCTTGCGCTCTTACCTCCTTCCTCGGACTGTATTTTGATCGGAGACATCGAACGAAGCAGGATTGCGGATGTAAAAGCGCTTTTTGTGATGGGGCTCGGGGACAATGTTATCCCGTCTAAAAGCGGAGCGAGCGGGATCCTTTCTGAGTCTGAAAGGGATCTCTTGTACAACTGCAATATCACGCTTTCGCCCACACGCAGGCAGGCCATACTCAGCAGTGAATTTTATCTGTATCTTTGTCTTTCCAAGCCGTCAAGTCGGCTTTTCCTGAGCTTTCATGAGGGAACGGACGGAGACGCCCGGATAAGACCGGCCTACGTTCTGGGTGCGGTTAAAAAAGTTTATAAGGATTTTTGTGAGACCAAGGTCAGAAAAGACAGCCCGGAGATCGCAGTCGGAGCTGACGGTGGGGAAGCGTTCTTTGCCCGCTTTGTAAAGGAAAAGAAGATCGAGCTTTCACAGACGGAACTCGCAGTGCTCGAGTCGGTCAGAAAGGATTCACCCGAAATTTTCGAGAGAGCGATCGAGGGCGCTTTTTACAAGACCGGAGGCAGGGACATTACTCCCGAAACAGCCGAGAAGATCTACGGCGACGTGATCGTGGGAAGCGTAACGTCGCTTGAAAAATATGCGTCATGTGCGTACTCGTACTTCATCAGGTACGGTCTCAGATGCGAGGATGAGCAGGAGTTCGCGATCGGAAGTGTCGAAATCGGAAATATATACCACAAGGCGCTCGAGCTCTACGGAGGACTTTTAAAAGAGAGCGGACACACGTGGCACGATGAGGTCGGTGACGAAGCGCGCGGCGGGATGGTGACGGAGGCTTCACGTCTGGCTACGGGAGAGTACGGGGAACTGATCGAGGACAGCGCGAGAAACCGTTATGTGAGAACTCGTGTCGAGAAGGTGCTTTCCTTTACTGTCAGGACGATAGAGGCTCAGGTCAGGGCCGGAAGCTTTGAGCCGACATTCTTTGAGAAGAGCTTCAGAGCAGCCGATGAGTTCATGAACCTTTCGGGCAAGATTGACAGGATCGATGTCGCCAAGAGGAAGGGGAGAACATTCCTGCGAGTTGTTGACTACAAGACGGGAAACCGAGAGTTCGACCTTAACCTTCTTTATCACGGTCTTCAGGTTCAGCTCGCGCTCTACGCGAAAGTCGCGCGTGAGAGTATTGTAAGGGATGCCGGAATAGCCGGCGCTTATTACTACAAGATCGACGACCCGATCGTCGAGGGCTCCCAGGAGATGACCGAAGAGGAACTTTTCAAAAAGAAAACGGAGGAACAGAAGCTTAAAGGACCCTCGGACAGGGAGCCCGCGAAGCTTATCTGTCTCGATAGGGGATTTGACGGCGGAGGTGAAGAAGATTCGCTTGCTTCGTCCTACAGGTCGTCCGTTGTCAGTGTCAAGACCAACAAGGACATGACGCTTGACTCCAAATCGAAGGTCCTTGCAGAGGAGCAGTTCGATCAGGTCTTCGGACATGTCGACAGCCTCTTCAGAAACTGCGCGGAGGGAATCCGCGCCGGAAAGATCAAGCGTGACCCGTACAGGTACGGAAAAAAGACGGCCTGTGAGTACTGCACTTACAGCGGAATCTGCGGTTTCGATTCGAGGATGGGTGACGGATATCGGATTATAGAGAAGCTTTCGGACGGTGAGATCATGCAGAAGATCGCGCAGGAAAAAAAGAAGATTGAAGAATAACATATGTGTGACAAAGAAACTGAAACACAGCGTTTTGATAAGGAACATACGCTCAGACAGATTTCGTGATCGGCGAGACATCGAGCACGGAACCATGGATATGATATGGAAATCGGTTGAGAATGGCATGGAAAAGCATGCCAAGAGGAAAAGACATGGCAGAAAAAAGGTGGAGTCCCAAGCAACTCGAGATACTTGAGTCGGGTGGGGAGAACATGGAAGTGCTTGCGGCAGCGGGCGCAGGAAAAACAAGTGTCCTCGTTGAGAAAATCTTCAGGCTTATCAGCACACCTGACGGTACGGATGTTGACCGTCTTCTTGTCATGACCTTTACAAGAGCGGCTGCGGCTGAGATGCGCGAGCGGCTCGCAACAAAGATCCGGGAAGCGCTCGAAAAAGAACCCGACAACAAAAAACTTCTGCGCCAGCAGATGCTTCTGTACGGTGCGCAGATCTGCACGATAGACAGTTTTTGTCAGAGTGTCCTGAGGGAGTTCTACGGAAGCGTGGACGTTGATCCCGCGTTCCGTATCGGTTCCGAGCCGGAGCTTAAACTCATTAGTGCCGATGTGATCAAGGAACTTATTGAGGACCGCTACAATGAAGGCGATAAGGAATTTCTCGATTTTATCGAGTGCTATACCGGCGCGAAAAACGACGCCGGAATCGAGGACCTCATAAAGAAACTTGCGGTGTGCGCTCAGGCACATTCCGACCCGGGTGCGTGGCTTGAGAGTGAGTACGAAAAAGCGCAACCCATTGATCTTGGTACGTTCATGAAGTCCGAGAATGTTCAATTTGCGGTCAACTATTCTAAAGAGATCCTCACAGGAATCAAGGTCAGAGCCGGAAGGCTCGCCGCCGACGCACGCAGGCTCGGTCTCGAAAAGTATGATGTTACGTTCGTGAGTGATGCGAGCCTCGTGGAAAGCATGGCTTTAGCTGAGGATTACGAGACCATGAAAGTTGCTCTTAGTGGGAAATTCGCGAAACTGCCCGGAAAGGCGTCACTCATAAACGAATTTGACAAGGAACTTGCCGAAAAGCTTAAAGAGAAGCGTGACATCTATAAAAAAGAAGTCGAAAAAATCGCCTCCGATTTCTTCTTTGCGGAGCCACGGGAGCTTTTGCACGCCCGTAATACGGCATGCGCGGCATCGCGTACGCTGATCTCGCTCACACGCGAGTACCTCGAAAGACTCAGAGCGAAGAAGGTGGAGAAGGGTACCTTCGGATTCGACGACATAGCGCACTATGCGCTTGAGATCCTCACCGAAAAGGACGAGAACGGCAGGCTTGTTGCGTCGCCCCGCGCGCTGGCTCTCAGAAAGAGGTACGACAGGATTTTTATCGACGAGTACCAGGACAGCAACGATATCCAAGAGGAGATCGCAAACGCGCTTGCCGGACCCGCGTCGCTGGCGCCATACACCTTTATGGTCGGCGACGTAAAGCAGAGCATCTACAAATTCCGTATGGCAAAGCCCGAGCTGTTTATGCGCAGGTGCGAGCTCTACAGAAAGAACCCCGCCGAGGGTAGAGTGGTTGTTCTTGACAGTAATTACCGAAGCTTTTCATGCGTGCTTGACAGCACGAACGACGTATTCTACAGCGCGATGAGGAAGGAGATCGGCGGCATCACATATGATGACGAAGCCGCTCTTAAGCCCGGCACCGATGCACAAAAGGAAGCTCCGCGTTTCAAGACCGAGCTGGCCGTGATCGAAGGCGATGTGGAGAGCGAAGCCGTGTATGCAGCCGACATAGCAAAGCGCCTGAAGGAAGAGACAGGTTCCTACAAAGGAATTGCGGTACTGATCAGGACGAAGGGCAACATCAGCAAGTATAAGAGTGTTTTTGAAGACGCCGGGATTCCGGTCGTGACCGCCGAGAAGACGGGATTCCTCACGACCTTCGAGATCAGGACGATGCTCGATTTCCTCAAGATCATCGACAACCCCGCCCGTGACGTGCCTTTCGTCGGAGCGCTTGCTTCGCCGATCGGCGGTCTTGAGAACGAGGAGCTCGCAAGGATCAGGATCGAAGCGGGCGCGGACATCTTGTTCTGTGACGCCGCGCGCAAGTACGCGGAGGACGGCAGCGACCCTGTGATAAGAGAGAAGCTTGGGAGGTTCTTCACGATCTGCGATGAGATCCGTGGCATGAACCTTTGCAGGGATCTGGGCGAGTGCATTTCGCGCATATATGAGCTCACGGGGTTCTACTCATTTTGCCGGACACTTCCGGGCGCTGAAGTAAGAACAGCAAACCTTGACCTGCTCATCTCCTACGCCAATGACTTTGAAAAAAGCTCTTACTCAGGTCTTTTCAGCTTTGTCAGGTATGTCGATCAGCTCAAAAGCACCGAGCAGGATCTTGACGAGAGCGCGCCCGCGGATGCAGAAAACGCTGTTGTGCTCATGACGGTTCATAAGAGCAAAGGACTTGAGTTCCCTTACGTTATCGTGGGCGGCATGAGCAGAGAGATGGTGGATATTGACTCCCGCCAATCTATCATCCTGAGCTCTGATTTCGGGATCCTTCCGGTGGCAATAGACCCCGAAAGAAAGATCAAGACCGCAACCCTCGACAAGCAGGTAATCAGAAAGCGCATGACCCTCGATATGAAAGGAGAAGAGCTCAGGCTGCTCTACGTGGCCATGACGCGTGCACGCGAGCGACTCTTCCTCGTCGGATCGGGCAAGGACAGAATGGATGTGTCGGTCTGGGAAGATGAGGCAAAGCTCTGCGTGGGAGGGAATCCGTATCCCTACAGCTATATCGCTTCGGTCAAAAACTGGCTCGATATCGTGGGTCCCGTTACTCTCGCGAACCCGGATCATTTTGAGGTGAAGTCTGTTTCGGCGGATGAGATAAATGATCTTGAATTATCAGATACTCAAAAAGAAGAAACAAAGCATGAAGTCAGGGAGGAAGACTTCCTTGAGTATTATAAGAATGCGACATGCGATGAGGAAACAGGGGAGGCTCGAGACATTATCGAACAGCTGAGTTACAGCTACCCTTACGAGGATCTTGCCAAGATCCCTGCGAAACTTTCTGTTTCTGACATAAAGAAGAAACACATGGACTTAAATGCTTCGCCGGAGAGTACTGTTGCTAAAGAAGACAATGATACTCCTGTTAAAAAAGAAGCAAAATTCGGCAAGTTCACGGGCGCGGATTATGGTACACTGTTACATAGAGTGCTCCGGTTCCTTCCTTTTGATCTGAGCAGGGACGGAATCGAGGCGTACCTTTCGGACCTTGAGGGGCGCGGTGTGCTGAGCAAAGAGGAAAAAGACGCAATCAGGAGAGACGATATAGAAGGCTTCATTGCTTCGCCCGTTTATACGAGACTCAGGACCGCTTCGCAGAGCAAGACATTGCGAAGGGAGCAGCCTTTCATCACCGGGATCCCGGCATGCGAGATCGATAGTGAGTTGTACGGCGACTCGCAGACACTGATCCCCGTGCAAGGTGTCATCGATTGTCTCTTTGAGGAAGACGGCAAGGTGGTTGTGCTCGACTACAAAACCGATCACAGGGACGAGGCGTGGCTCAAAGAAAACTACAAACCTCAGCTCGACCTGTACATGCGTGCCGCAACTGCCGCACTCGGAAAACCGCAGGGTCACGAGCTTATATACTCGTTCTTCCTTAGAGAGTGTATGGAGCTTGAATGACATATGTTACAACACAGAAGAAGGAAAAAACTATGCGTGAATATAGTGGTTTTGCACAGGTCTATGACCTGTTTATGGACAATATCCCCTATAAAAAGTGGTCCCGCTACCTGATATCGCTTCTTCATGCGCAGGGAGTTAAGGAAGGAATCGTTGCGGAGCTCGGCTGCGGCACGGGGCAGATGACGAGACTGCTCCGAGATGCGGGATACGACATGATCGGGATCGATATGTCGGCCGACATGCTCGGCGTGGCGCGTGAGAGGGAGCAGGCGGGTGACGAGAGCATACTTTACCTGAAGCAGGACATGCGTGAGTTTGAGCTTTACGGAACGGTGGTTGCGATAGTCAGCGTCTGTGATAGTCTGAACTACCTTACGAATCCCGACGATCTTCTGAAAGTTTTCAAGCTTGCAAAGAACTACCTCGATCCCGGCGGAGTGATGATCTTTGACATAAACACGAGACATTATTACTCGCATGTGCTTGGGAATTCGACTGTCTGCGAAAACCGCGAAGAAGGAAGCTTTATTTGGGAGAATGAATATGATGAAACTACATTTATTAATACATCATATCTCACGATTTATCATAAAATCGAAAGTAACGGCAAAGAACTTTACGAGCGTATCGAAGAGGAGCACCGGCAGCGCGGATATACAAGCGGAGAAATCTTGCATTTCGCTCGCAGAGTAGGACTTACGCCGGTAAGGATGTACGAAGCGTTTACAAAAAAAGCCCCCGGTCGCGTGTGTGAGAGAATGTATTTTGTTCTCCGTAATGTGTAAAAAACAAATAACAAAAGAATAAAGAATTGACAAATACATGAAAAAACACTATCTTCTTTTCTTTTTTTATGAAATTCAAAACAAAACTTGACAAATAACAAATATGAGAGTATATTGTTAGAAGATGATATACAAAGGCACATTTTCGGGTTAGTCCCGTGATAATCAATTTATAGGAGAAATAATATGGCGAAGAGAGTTCTTGTATGTGATGACGCGGCGTTCATGAGGATGATGATCAAAGATATCCTGACAAAGAACGGTTACGAAATAGCCGGCGAAGCAGAAAACGGTGCCGTTGCTGTTTCAAAATATGCTGAAACAAAGCCCGACCTTGTCATGCTTGATATCACGATGCCCGAGATGGACGGAATTCAGGCACTTAAGAAGATCAAGGAGCAGGATCCCGGTGCTGTTGCCATCATGTGCTCGGCAATGGGTCAACAGGCGATGGTTATCGAGTCGATTCAGTCCGGAGCGAAGGATTTCATTGTTAAGCCCTTCCAGGCCGATCGTGTAATCGAGGCTATCAAGAAAGTAATCGGATAATTACAGAATGTTTTCGACAGGAAATCCCGAGTCCCCACTCGGGATTTTTTTGCATTCCTTTATTTGCATTAATATGTTATTATATATGGGTCAACTTTTCGGATATGCTTGAGAAAAGAGGTTTGTATGGCGGATAACCCTTACAATGTAAATATATCCAGAATCGATATTTCGGGCTTTTTAACTAACATTGGTCATGAAGTTCACATACCAATGAACATGATCCTCGGAAGCGCGGATCTTATTTCGCACGAGAACATCAGCAAGAAAGTTCACGACAGTGTTAATAACATTCGTCAGGCTGCCGACATGCTGCTCGGCATTACTGAGGATATCATCGACCTTGTCCGCATGGGCAACGGAACGCTCGCTGTCAGTGAGTCGGAATACAAGACAGAGGAGCTTCTCGTGGAGATCAGGAGCAATCTTGAAGGACGTGCTCTTTCGGCGGGGATCGAGGTGGATGTTCATGTTGACGGAGCAATCCCCTACAGGCTCATCGGGGATCGCGAGAGGATCAGATTGATGATAGAAAAGCTCGTGTCGAATGCTCTTGCGCTCACCTCGTCAGGTAAGATGCGCTTTGGCGTGAGATTTATGAAGGGCGGTCCGGGAGCCGGTTTCGTCAAGTTTGATATCATTGACGGTTCGCATAGGGCTTTACCCGAGGAGATCGTTAAGATCGTTTCGGGGCAGGAGCTGAGCGAGGATGACAACATCACGGTATCCGACGGTAATGCCGTCAGGGTGTTCCTTGTCAAGAACCTCGCGACCATGATGGGCGGAAAGCTCACGGCGATCAGCTCAAGCACCGGCTCGAATGTTCTTTCCCTGCTTTTGTCCCAGAAGACGGTTGGGGTCGGAATCAGTTCGGACTATGACACGGCTGACGATGAAGAAGCCGGTACGGACGGCGAGGTGTTCGCCGCTCCCACGGCGCGGATCCTCGTCATTGACGGAACGGAAGCCGTGAGCAGGGCTGCAATAAAGATCTTCAGGAAATATCATATTGATGCGGATATCGTTGACAGCGGAGGGCAAGCGCTCGAACTGTGTAAGCGGATCGGGTATGATGCCGTGCTTGTGGGAAAAGAGATCAAGGAACTTGATCCGGTTGCGGTAAGAGACTCGATCAAGGCTCTTGAAGGGATGGAAAACGTGGCTGTTGCCGTGTATGGCAGCGGTAATGTTTCGGACGGCTTTGACGGAGCGTTCGATCCCGAAACATCGACGGAAAAACAGAAAGAATTCTTAAAGAAGGCAATTCCGGCCGAAAAGATCAACATCGTCAGCAGAACACAGTACACGGGAAATGGACTTGAAGCGCTTGACAGTCTCGGACTCAATACAAAGGGAGCGCTTGAAAACTTCAACGGTGACGAGGAAGAGTACAAGGATGTTCTTCTGACGCTCTGCAGGAGCAGTGATACAAAGGGCAAGCTCCTTAGTCATTACATCGAAACCCATGACTACAAGAATTATATAGTTGCGATGCACGGAATCCTTGGGGTTGCCCGTGTTATCGGCGCGGACTGGCTTGCGACGAAGTCGAGAGAGCTTGAAAAGGCGGCAAAGCAGGGAATTTACAGCATAATCGAAAAAGAAACAGGTGTCTTAAGCGACTACTTTGAAAAGCTTCTTTCATCGATAAGGACCGTTCTTACAAAGCAAAACGACGATGTGATAAAGGGTGAGATAAGCAGTGAAGACCTGCTTACCATAATCGGAGAATTACGCGGTTATCTTGATGAATATCAGCTCGACGAAGTGGAGGAACTTTTCTTTACGCTCGCGCAGTTCTCGTACCCCGACCCGCGGGTCATGGAGCTCATCCACGACGCTGAGGAACATATGCTTAACTACAGCTATACGGATGTTGCGGATTGCCTCGACGAGGTTTCGAAGCTTTTGGAAAATGAAAAATAAGACCCGCACTTCACGGAGGTGCGGGTTAAAATAAGTAAAGTGCCGCAAAAACGGTGCTGAAAAGGAGGACAGATATGGCAACAAAAGCCGGCAGCAAGCCTGCTGCAACAAAAAAGGAGAACACAAAGAATAAGGAAGAAAAGAAGAATGCGTGGCTCAAGTACAGCGCTGCGGACAAGAAGAAGCTTGAAGAACTCTGCAAGGGTTATATAGACTTCATCTCGGACTGCAAGACAGAGCGCGAATGTACGGAAGAAATCGTCAAAGAAGCACGCGCTCATGGCTATAAAGATCTTGATACCGTTAAGAAGCTTAAACCCGGAGATAAGGTTTACCGTGTTAACAAGGGCAAGGCAGTAATCCTGTTCAATGTAGGGAAAAAGCCGATCAGGGAAGGCTTCAAGATCCTCGGCGCGCACATCGACTCACCGAGGCTTGACGTTAAGCAGAATCCGCTTTATGAGGACACACAGCTTGCTCTGCTTGACACTCATTACTACGGCGGGATCAAGAAATATCAGTGGGTTACGCTGCCCATGGCCATTCACGGAGTTGTCTGCAAGAAGGACGGCACAACGGTGAAGATCGTCATCGGTGAGGATCCTGCGGATCCTGTTGTCGGAATCTCGGATCTTCTCATCCACCTTGCTCAGGAGCAGATGAAGAAGGAAGCGCCGAAGGTTGTCGAGGGCGAGGATCTTAACGTCCTTGTCGGAAGCATCCCTTTGAAGGACGAGGAGAAGGACGCCGTCAAGGCGGGAATCCTTAAGATATTAAAGGACAAATACGGGGTCGAAGAGGACGACTTCATGTCGGCTGAGCTTGAGGTAGTACCCGCAGGTCGCGCGAGACACTACGGTATCGACTCGAGCATGATCATCGGATACGGGCAGGACGACAGAGTGTGTGCATATACATCCGCTCAGGCGTTTTTCAATGTTCCCGATGTTGACAGAACGGCGGTTTGCATCCTTGTTGACAAAGAGGAGATCGGCAGCGTCGGAGCCACCGGCATGACCTCGAGATTTTTTGAGAACACGGTCGCTGAGCTTATGGACAGACTTGGATGCTACAATGAGCTCGATCTCAGACGCGCGCTTGCATCGTCACATATGCTTTCGTCCGACGTAAATGCCGCATTCGATCCGAACTACCCTTCGGTCATGGAAAAGAAGAACTGCGCGTATTTCGGAAAAGGCATGGCGTTCAGCAAATTTACGGGATCAAGAGGAAAGTCGGGATCGAACGATGCGAATCCCGAGTTCATAGCTAAGCTTCGCGCTGCGCTTGACAAACATAATGTTTCGTACCAAATGGCGGAACTCGGAAAAGTCGACCTCGGCGGCGGCGGAACGATCGCCTACATCATGGCTGAATACGGAATGGAAGTCATCGACAGCGGCGTCGGACTTCACAACATGCATGCGCCTTGGGAGGTTGCGAGCAAAGCCGATATCTACGAAACAGAAAGAGGATACGAGGCATTTTTGAACGAAATTTAAGGGAACCGAAAAGGAAGGGGGATCGTCTAATGGTTACAGAGACGGAGAATACCGTTTATGACATCGGTACTCTGATGCGAGAGTACGGCAACGATGTCCTCAGAACGGCATATTCCTTCGTCAGGGACAAGGAAGCCGCGAAGGATCTTTTTCAGGAAACCTTTATCAAAGCCAACTATAACCTTGATAAATTCAGGGGCGAAAGCTCTGTTAAGACCTGGCTTATCAGAATTACCGTCAATGTCTGCAAGGATTATTTAAAGAGCGCGTACCAGAAAAAGGTTGTCCCTATGACTCAGGTCGAGGAGGACAGCCTGAGGGTTGAAGACGATTATGAGCAGATCGAGAACGAGGATCGCGACGAGCAGATCAGGCGCGCCGTGAACTCGCTGCCCGAGATTTATCGTGAAGTGGTTTTGTGTGTTTACTTTAAAGAAATGAGCGTCGCCGATGCGTCGGCTTCGCTTGGCGTGCCCGAAGGTACGGTGAAAAGCCGGCTGGCTCGCGCACGCGAGGTTTTAAAATCTAAATTGGAAGGGAGGCTGTAAGTCATGGATGATTTTGACAAACAATTTGATGAATTACTCAAAAATGCACTGAATGATGACCGTGACGCGGACGGCCTCACTGTTGACGAAGAACTGATCGCTTCCACAATGAAAGCGATCGATGAAGCTGCTCCCGACAGGGAGAAGATCAGAGCTTCTTATGACGAAAGCTTTAAGAACGCGCCCCGGAAAAGTATTTTCACAAAGAAGAATGTGACCGCCGCTTTCGGCATTGTGGCCGGGCTGGCTGCGGTTGCTGTTACTGTGATATTTATTGGTATGGGAGGCGCAACTTATTCCAAATCCGAAAGCGTGTCGGGAGCGACGATGAGTACCTCGGCAAAAACCGATGCTTCGGCAGAAAGAAAGACGGAGAGCGCAGCGGATGGCATCGCTCGGGAAACCATGGAATTTGAGATCATGGGGGCCAACGAAACCGAAACGGTATCAGCTCCCGCTGCAAGCGCGCCCAATTCGTACGGGATCGGTATGACCGAACCGGCCGAAGACGGATTGTACTACTTTGATGATGAAGAAATTGTCGAAAACGAGTCGGCTGTGACATCGTCGCTTCTGAAAGAGGTGTACACGGTTTATGACAAGCAACTCTTTAAGCCGATGCTCGAAGCCGTGAGCGCTGCGGCAACCGGCGAACCCGAAGTGGTGGACCGCAGGACGCTCGTTGAGGAACCGGCAGAGGCATACGATGTGTCCGGGAGTTCTTCGTCCGAAAGTGCGGCAGACATCGCGTACACAATCGGAGAATCCGGGGACGCGGCAGATTTTGACGTTGCAGCAGAGGAAGAAGAGGAAGAGTTCGATATCAACAATCCGGAAATGCTGTCACAAGCGCTGGAAGAATCAAAGGCGATGCTTGACGAAACGGGAGGACTCCCTTCTGAGAATGCGAAGCACGTGATCGAGTTCGAAGAGTACCACGGCGAGATGATCCCCAAGGAGGAAATCCCGTACGACAACAATCCCAACTGGGTTGAGCTTGGTGATGCATCGGATGAAAGCTTTGAGGAATATGCTCCCCTCATCGTTGTTTACGATAAAGATGTGGAGGCGGACCTTGACATCTGCATTAAGGTCTTTGATGATTCATGCATTTTGTACGATTTCGCATTAGATACAACGAGCACATATCCCATTACAAACGGAAGGGAATTGGCCGATAAATTGCTCGAGATTGTATCGAAAGAGAAAAATGAATAGAAAATGCTTGTAACTGAAAATGAAAAAGTTTATGATTATTAAAAGATGATCTTTACGGGGATGTTTTCATGGAAAAAATCGCACAGTTTCAGAAGGTTTCACCCGAAAAATTCGTTGAAGCCGCAGTCGAAATGCTTGATTTGACCGAGTCTGAGGCGCTGTGCGCATTTGAATCGATCGTTCTTCCGAGAAGAGCAACCACGGGGAGCGCAGGGTATGATTTTTTTGCTCCCTCGACCATAAAGCTCGAGCCCGGACAGTCGTTGCGCGTTCCGACAGGGATCAGAGCGCGTATCGACGAAGGATGGGTGCTGATGCTCTATCCGAGAAGCGGACTCGGATTCAAGTTCGGTATGAGGTTAAATAACACGGTCGGAGTCATCGACAGTGATTATTTCTTTTCAGATAACGAAGGTCATATCATCGCCGGGATCACGAACGGTTCAAGCGACAAAACTCTCGTCATTGATCCGGGAAAAGGATTCATGCAGGGTGTTTTCTCGAGATTCGGGATTACTGTGGATGATGATGCGGACGGTGTTCGCAACGGGGGTATGGGGAGTACGACCGAAAGAAATCAGCAGTAAAAACACGCCGCTAAAGAAAAAACCGGTACATAGTCGAGTATTGGGAAAGGAATCGGCGGCAAAAAACTGCCGCCAAAGAAAAACCGGTACATAGTCGAGTATTGGGAAAGGAAACAGCGGCAAAGAGGAGATTAAAATGACCAGACTTGGTATACTCGGATACGGCAATCTTGGACGCGGCATCGAATTTGCAGCCGCACAGAACAGCGACATGGAGCTTAAGGCGGTATTCACAAGACGAGATCCCAAAAGCCTCACCATAAACAGCAACGCGGAGGTTTACAGCGCATCGGATCTTGCGGCACATAAGGACGAGATCGATGTCCTCATCATGTGCGGCGGAAGCGCCACGGACCTTCCTCAGCAGACACCGGAAGCAGTTAAGTACTTCAATGTGGTGGACAGCTTCGACACTCATGCAAGAATTCCCGAACATTTCAAAAATGTCGATGAAGCAGCCAAGGCATCAGGCAAGATCGGATTTATTTCGGTCGGCTGGGATCCCGGCATGTTCTCGCTCGCAAGGCTTTACTCCAACGCCATCCTCGTTGACGGCGCGGATTACACATTCTGGGGCAGGGGCGTAAGTCAGGGCCATTCGGATGCGGTTCGCCGTATCGAAGGAGTTCAGGATGCGCGTCAGTACACAGTGCCTGTTCCCGAAGCGGTTGCATCGGTCAGGAACGGTGAGATGCCCACGCTCACAACAGCTCAGAAACACACTCGCGAGTGCTTTGTTGTGGCAAAAGAAGGCGCAGACAAGGCAAGGATTGAAAAAGAGATCAAGACCATGCCCAACTACTTCGCGGATTATAACACAACAGTTCATTTCATCTCACAGGAAGAGATGGATCGTGATCATAAGGGACTTCCTCACGGCGGAAGCGTGATCCGTACCGGAAAGACCGGAGCGGACAATGCCCATAATCACACGATCGAATTCAGCTTAAAGCTTGATTCGAATCCCGAATTCACTTCGTGTGTGCTCGTTGCTTTTGCTAGAGCCGCGCACAGGATGAATCTCGCAGGGATGAGCGGAGCAAAGACGGTATTTGATGTACCGCCCATCATGCTCCTTAAGGACGATCCCGATTTTGCAAGAGCGCATCTGCTTTAAGGGTGACCGACAGACCGCAGTCGGAATAAATGGCGGTGTTGCCGCAGCGATTTGCCGGGGATTGCGGCAGGGGGGTCGGAAGAGCGTAAACGCTTCCGATGGGGAGACTAAAATAGGGAAGAGAGGCCGCGCACAACATGTACGGACGTATCACAAGGGCATTTAAAGTGTTGATCAGCGTAGCTGCCGTAGCGGGTATCCTGACGGGATGCATCAGCTCGAGCAGTACTTTAACCGACGCTCCCGAAAAGCTTGAAAAGTCCATATCAAACGGCAAATCTCTTATCCCTGACATTACGAGAGACACTCTTACTCTCCCCGATAAAGAGTTGGCATCTGTTGACGAATCCCTCAAAACTCCCGCAAAATCAACCGTATCAAACAAAACCGAAGAAAAAGAAGATGTGATCGGAGGAAGCCTGATCGATCCGGCCAAGTATGTGCCCGATCCGTCGGCGCGCATCAAGATCGTGCTTGACCCCGGACACGGAGGAGTGCATAGCGGCGCGGTTTGTGACGGACTCAGGGAGCAGGATCTTAACCTTAAGGTTGCCATTCTCTGCAGAAATTATCTGATCACTCATTACAGCGACGTGGCGGTATTCCTGACAAGAAGCACAGACAGAGAGCTCAACGAGACACTCAAGATCGATCTCGAGGAAAGGGCGAACGTGGCCGAATTTGCCAATGCGGACGCGCTCATCAGTCTTCACTTTAATGCTTCCGAGAACCATGACGCCAACGGCGCGATAGTTTATGTTTCGAAGCGTGACAATGTCAACGAAGAATCGGGCATGCTCGGGGATGCAATCCTCAAGCGGCTTGAGGATCTCGGGATAGAAAACCACAGCATTTCGATCCGAGACAGCAACGATCTTTTTGATACATCCGGGAATCCGTACGACTACTACGCTATCAATAGGCATTGCGCCGCAAAGGACATTCCGGGGATCATTGTGGAGCATGCATATATAGACAGTCCCATCGATAGAGGATTTATCGACAGCGAAGAGGGGCTTGCGGCGATTGCAGAGGCGGATGCACTGGGAATCGCGGCGCATTTTGAACTGACACTTTATTAACTTACCAAGGGCGCAGCGCTTAGAAAAAGGGCTGCGTTTTTTGCGTGATAAACGAAAGCCGTCGTTTGCAAGCGTGCTTGTGGCGGTTGTTATGAATTCCTTGTCTGATTGACAGGAAATCTGTCATGACAGTCGCGGACTTTGGACTTGACAAAAGTAAAAGAAATGCTAAAATGTCCGTATCAAAGGTCAGGAATTGACCGAGCTCGAACAAGAACAGAATCAAAACGTTGAAGGAGAAGGCACGATCGCAGGATCCGACAGAGAGGCAGCCCGTTTGGTGGAAGGGCTCCATGGAATTACCGCGGTCAGAGATGTGCTACCGCCTCCCGAGTGACCCCAATCCGGTCCGTCAGGTCACGTTACGGCCTTACCATAAGCAGGGTTACAGACACCGTCCTGCCGCAGTGAAAGCGGTACGGAGGTAAAGAAGTAGCCAAACGGGGTGGAACCGCGGATAAAGTTTATTCGTCCCCTTGAAAGCAGAAATGTTTTCAAGGGGCTTTCTTTTTTTCGCGAGAAGTCCTCAGAGAAAGGAGTATTTATGGCAAACATCACAGAACCCAGGACGCTTTCCGGATTTATGGAGCTGCTTCCGGACCGTCAGGTTATTTTTGACAAGATCAGGAGGAAGCTTGAGGATGTCTACAGCCTTTACGGCTTTTATCCTCTCGATACACCCGTTCTTGAATACAGCGAAGTGCTTCTCGCAAAAGCAGGAGGAGAGACTGAGAAGCAGATCTACCGCTTTAATAAAGGCGATACCGATCTGTCCATGAGATTCGATCTCACCGTTCCGCTTGCAAAATATGTTGCTAAAAATGCCGGTGAGCTCACTTTCCCCTTTAAGCGTTACCAGATAGGTAAGGTTTACCGTGGCGAGCGTGCTCAGAAGGGTCGTTTCAGGGAGTTTTACCAATCCGATATCGACATCATCGGTGACGGAGAGCTTTCACTCGTAAACGACGCGGAAATACCCGGAATAATCTACAGGATTTTCACAGAACTCGGCATTACCGGTTTCACGATCAGGATCAACAACCGAAAGGTTCTCGGCGGACTCTTTGAACTCTTCGGTCTCGGCGGCAATGAAGCCGAAGTCCTCCGTGTCATCGATAAGCTTGAGAAGATCGGTGGGGAGGCCGTTAAAGAAGAGCTTGAGAGCCTTGGGATTGACATGAAGGCTGCGAGCGAACTTCTTGAACTGTTGACACATAAGCGTTCGAATGCAGAAACGATCGAGGCGCTGCGCGCGATGGAGGGCAGATCGGAGCTCCTCGATGAAGGAGTAAATGAGCTCGCTGTCGTAACCGGGTACATGAGCGGTTTCGGAGTTCCCGAGGAGAACCTCCGCATCGACCTTACGATCGCAAGAGGCCTCGATTATTACACCGGCACCGTTTATGAGACGATGATAAACTCACACCCCGAGATCGGAAGCGTGTGCAGCGGCGGGAGGTATGAAAACCTCGCCGGATATTACACCAACCGTAAGCTTCCCGGCGTCGGGATCTCGATCGGTCTCACCCGTCTCTTCTACGTACTGAATGAGAACGGATGGCTCTGTGAGAGCCGGAGGTACCCTTCGGAGGTGCTTGTCATCCCCATGATGGCTGACAACTGCACTCAAGTGTCCGACGGGGAAACGCAGTCGACTAAAAACCGAGTGCAAAGAGCTGATTACGCGAGGGCGATCGAAGTGTCCGAGTACCTTCGCGGACGGGGTATCAGCACGCAGATCTACTTCGAGAAGAAGAAGTTCAAGGCACGTATCGGCTACGCCGACAAGCTTTCGATACCGTTCTGTGTCTTCATCGGAGAGGACGAGATAAAGGAGGGCAACTTAAGCCTCAAAAATATGGCGGACGGCACACAGGAGAAGTACTCGCTTGAGGAGTGTGCGGCTGCTATAAAGAAGGCACTCGCGGACACAGGAAGTGCAGCGCTGGTGAAGTCGCTATGATAGAAAGTCGCTGAACCGGAATGAGGTTGAGAAACTGCGACCGGGAATTGAAAAAGGTGTGTAGGCACCCGAATAAAGTATTTGACACACGCCGGGAAATGGCCCGGCATCACATAAACGTTAGAGAGAAAAACGCCGAAAAAAAAGCAGAAAAACCGCCGTGAAATGCGGAGAAAACGCTTTGAGAAAGCGAGAATCAGAAAAGGAGAAGACATGAAAATCACGTTAAAAGATTCATCAGTTAAAGAATATGCATCACCCATGACGGTGATCGA
>JAEEIH010000039.1 GCA_016281275.1 Lachnospiraceae bacterium
CACATTCGGCAACAGATCCCGCCTGTCCGTCGGCTTGTTAATAAGGATCCTTTAGTTCGCATAAAGATGCTCCCGCATCCGCCTGCAATTACGGATTGTAGCACGCGAAGCGGCTTGCGTCAAGCCGCTTCGGAAGAAAAAGTTAGCTTGAATGAATTAAGGTGATTTTGTTCATGATTGTTTATGACAAGTTTTGGGAAACGATGAAAAAGAAGGGGATTACCCAGTATAAACTGATCAAAGATTATGGATTCAGCGCCGTACAGTTATCGCGAATGAGAGCCAATAAACCAGTAAGCACACATATAATAGATGTTATCTGTTCTATTCTCAAATGTAATATTGAAGATGTCGTTACCTATATTCCCGAAAAGTAAAGCTCAGTATATATCAAACAATCTTTTGCAGCACATTATTTTTGGCATTTTCAACAAATCAAGCATTTCTTTTTTGTATATTTTTCCAAGTATTATTTCAATTACAAAGATGATAATCTACTGGTAGCAGTTCTATTGATATTCCGAACACGCTCTCATATAATTGAGTTGTATCGGGATTCTATTTTCGGGATTGTCAGAATTCTGATATGAAAGTGACGCAGATCCATGATATTCTCTGAACATGATTATAATGATTTAAAGCATGACCTTGAAACATGGAAGAATGCTAAACAGATATTACTTCCGCAAGCCGAATATGCCGAAGTAATGAGTGAATTAAACACCCATTTGTCAACAGAAGACAGGAAACGACTTCTGATAACAAAACCGATCGGCAACTATTATTATACTTTCCTCAACAAAGGATTTAACGACTATATTATTGTTGGGAAGCACCACATTATCAGTGACATCGAATCGGAATGGAGAGAAACAGATGACAACAACGGAAAGAACTTTAATGAATGAACTCAAAAAAATATATGACGATCATGATTTTGTTTGCGGAACCATGAGTAACTGCGGCAGTGAAGAAGCCTGGGACAAGATGTTGTCTTTTATTCTGTATTCTAAGAAGCATAATAAAGAGCTAAATCCGGATGATATTCTGGCTCTTTCTCTTTCATTGGGTGATAAAGCCCAACACGTTATCTATACACATCAAGTGCCAGATGAGAATACCTGTACTTTGATCGTCTGAAGCATATTCCGGCATTCGAATCCCCTTTTTAGAATCTAAAAGGGCTGACTGCTAAAGTCAGCCCCGAAACATCACCGCCCGGTCAATTTTTATTTTACCGACGAGTCAGAACCGTCACTCGTCATCATCACTCGGTCAATTTTTATTTTACCGACGAGTCGGAACCGTCACTCGTCATCATTTAGCGAAGAGAAGAAACAACGTTTCTCCTAACGTTATTGTACTACGAAAACCCATAAACACAAGCAAAACCTGTAAATCTTACCAATCTCAATTTCAGGCATTCCATAGTTTTCGCCTTTTGCTTTTATGATACAGAAAAATCGGAAAAGTCAAAGGGAGTTTTGAAGCAATTTCGAAAAAAAACAGAATGAGTTTTGGGGTGATTTCCCTTACTCCGTACAAAGTGGTAGAATACAAGTGAAAGTCTTTAAAGCAGAGCAGAAGAAGCATCAACCGAGGTTGCTATGAGACTTGCCAAGGAGGTCATGAAATGAAGAGAAAATCAGGAAAAACCCGCGCTTTACCACATGTACGTGTGCTTGCGATAATGATCGCTGTGATCATGCTTAGTGCCTTTGGTCCGGGCGTCACCGCAAGAGCTGCCGATGCGGGTCCCGCTTCGAGCGTTATGACAGGGAAACGCACGAACTCACATGTTTCTTACGAAAACGGTGTGGGAACATATGCCGCCGGTGTTGAACTCGGTGAGATATTCAGTCCTCGCGAACAGTATGTCTGGCTCGACCCGGATGATTTTGATACGGTTGACGAATTCGTTGCTTATTGCGACAAATATGGCATTACGTCGGAAACCCCTTGCCCGAAGCCCTTTGACGAGTTTTGGGATGCTATCGGAAAGAAGAAGTCTTCGACCGGTTCATCAGGTGCCGGCGAAGGTAGCGGCTCACAGAAAGCTATCGAAATCGTTGATCCCGTGAGGATCCTGGGGATTGCAGACAACTACGCGATCAAATTTGATTACAGGGTTTATCCCGGAAGGCAGAAGCAGCTGTGGGCATACACATATGCGTCAGAGAAAGATGTGACAGACGGGTCGGGTTCAAAGAATGTGACGGACGGATCGGGTTTAAAAGACATCAAACAAACAGTCGCCGACGAAACCCGGGTCAACTGGTCGAGCAGTAACGAATCGGTTGCCACGGTAGATGAGAACGGGCTGGTTACCGCACTGTCAGCCGGCACAACGACCATCTCGGCAAGTCTCGGTGAGGCCAAAGACGCTTATGATCTCAAAGTGGTCGATCCGGGCGACAGACTTACAGATTCCAAGCAGACCACAGACAAATATGATGACCTCACGGTCAGGGAGAAATATAACAGCTTCGGGCAGAAGCTTTGGAGAAGCGGCAAAGGCGATCCGGCGGATACAAAATGGACATATAAGTACACAAAGACCGGTCTGCCCTACAGCCATGAATATGTTTTCACGAACAAGTCTGATGAGAATCCCTTCGAGGATTATTCAGACTGTGACAAAATCTATTACAACAGCGAAGGCGGGATCCGCAAGGTGCTCAGATATGAAAACGGCAAGCCTTACGGCAAGGTACTTCTCTACTACGACAGCAACAACCGCCTGAAGAAGATCAAGCGTTACACCGCAACAGCCGAAGGTAAATGGACGCTAAAGTGGGCAAAGAAATACAAGTAGACACCGGGTGACCCCCGTCCCCAAGGGTCCACCCATCTTACATCTTCCTATATACGTACTTCAGCTTTGTTCCCCCGGCCTTTCGGCACTTCTCCACGATCTTGTTGAATTGCTTTTTGCTGCTCGTGCGGATGACAACTGTGGTACTGCCGGGTTTCTTTATCTCGTCAAAAGCACCTTTCTTTATCTTCAGATCGGATGCTTTTTGGGCGGTAAGTGTTATCGTTTTTATCCTTGATCC
>JAEEIH010000040.1 GCA_016281275.1 Lachnospiraceae bacterium
CTCGATGTCAGTTCGGGAATTGAGACAGACGGTTTCAAGGACAAAGAGAAGATGACCCGGTTTATGGAGAGAATCGGACGCAGGTAATGACAGATAAATCCGTAAAGATAAATAAATACGGACATATAGATATAAACGGATATACACAGCTAAGGTGAAATAAAAACAGAAAAACCAAGCCTGCAGACAGGGAAAAACAATAAATGAACAAACCAAAATGAAAGTGAGAAAACCATGACAAATCAAAGCGGAAGATTCGGCATTCACGGCGGACAGTACATCCCCGAGACACTTATGAATGCGGTTATTGAGCTTGAAGAGGCTTATAATAAGTACAAGAAAGATCCGGATTTCAATAAGGAGCTCACAAAGCTTTTTAATGATTATGCCGGAAGACCTTCGAGGCTTTATTTTGCGGAAAAGATGACGCGTGACCTCGGCGGAGCGAAGATCTACTTAAAGCGCGAGGACCTCAATCACACCGGTGCACACAAGATCAACAACGTGCTCGGGCAGGCTCTTCTTGCAAAGAAGATGGGTAAGACGCGTCTTATCGCTGAAACCGGTGCGGGACAGCACGGTGTTGCCACAGCAACTGCAGCAGCGCTTATGGGCATGGAGTGCGTAGTCTTCATGGGCGAAGAGGACACAAAGCGTCAGGCACTCAATGTGTACCGCATGAAGCTCCTCGGAGCAACCGTAGTTCCCGTAAAGACAGGTACGGCGACTCTTAAGGATGCCGTTTCCGAAGCCATGAGGGAGTGGACCTCGAGGATCGATGACACGCATTACTGCCTCGGTTCTGTCATGGGACCGCATCCTTTCCCGACGATCGTTCGTGATTTCCAGGCTGTCATCAGCAAGGAGATCAAGATGCAGCTTCTCGAGAAGGAAGGCAGGCTCCCTGATGCTGTTATAGCATGTGTCGGCGGCGGATCGAATGCTATCGGAAGCTTCTATCATTTCATTGAAGACAAGAATGTCAGACTCATCGGCTGCGAGGCTGCGGGAAGAGGTGTCGATACCTTTGAGACTGCGGCAACCATCGCTACCGGAAAGCTCGGAATCTTCCACGGCATGAAGTCTTACTTCTGCCAGGACAGCGACGGACAGATCGCTCCGGTTTACTCGATCTCAGCAGGACTTGATTACCCCGGAGTCGGACCCGAGCATGCATATCTCCATGACATCGGAAGAGCGGAATATGTCCCGGTTACAGATGACGAAGCAGTTGAGGCTTTTGAATATCTTGCTAAGACCGAAGGTATAATTGCAGCGATCGAATCTTCGCATGCCGTTGCATATGCGAGAAAGGTTGCGCGTGAGTACGGCCGCAATAACATAATCGTTATCACGATCTCGGGCCGCGGCGACAAGGATTGTGCCGCTATCGCAAGATACAGAGGGGAGAATATATCCGAGTAAAAATTTGGGCAAGGAAACGCATGCCGCAAGGCAGCTGCAAAGAGAAAAACATACCCGGGTAAACCTAAAAGAGAAAATACATGACGATCCACGGAATACGTAGAGAAATAATCTGTCTCTGAGTGATATTCTGTGTGAGGATAGGGGAGAGCATATGAACAGAATAGCATCAGCATTTGAAAATAAGAAAGCGTTCATCGCATTTATCACATGTGGTGATCCCGACCTTGAGACGACCGCCAAGGTAGTGAGGGAGGCAGCAAAGAACGGAGCCGACCTCATTGAGCTTGGCATCCCTTTCTCGGATCCTACAGCAGAAGGTCCCGTGATCCAGGGAGCGAACCTGAGGGCACTCTCGGGTGGAGTTAAGACCGACATGATCTTTGATCTTGTGAAGGACCTCAGAAAAGATGTCACCATTCCCATGGTGTTCATGACATACGCGAATGTTGTGTTCTCGTACGGAGCCGAGAAGTTCATCGGCCTGTGCAGTGAAGTCGGGATCGACGGCATCATCCTTCCCGATCTTCCTTACGAAGAGAAAGACGAATTTGCTCCGATCTGTAAGAAGTACGATGTGAGCCTTATATCGCTCATCGCGCCCACTTCGGCGGGACGTATCGCTATGATCGCCAAAGAGGCTGAGGGTTTCATCTACATCGTTTCCAGCCTCGGTGTAACAGGTATGAGAAGCGAGATCAAGACCGACCTCGATTCGATCGTAAAGGTAGTTCGTGAGAATACCAAGGTTCCCTGCGCGATCGGATTCGGCATCTCAAAGCCCGAGCAGGCGGCAAACGCGGCCAGAGTTTCGGACGGCGCTATCGTCGGTTCGGCGATCATCAAGATCATCGAGCAGTACGGCAAGGACGCCGCGCCTCATGTCGGAGAGTACGTGAGGTCCATGAAGGATGCGGTTGCGAGAGCTTGAGTTATAAGTTTATGTATTTAAGGGAAGAATCGACTGTGATTCTTCCTTTTTTTGTTACTTTCTGTTATTCTTTTTATAATGACGAAACCGCTTCTATAGAGGAGAATCGAAATGCTTAAGATTGTGTTTGGAGATGTTGAAAATGCGGTATATCATCCGCCGGTGTATTTTGATAATACATACAGAGACGAGTGGATCATCGATCCGCTTTCGGTAAAGATGATCAGGGATGTTGATCGATCAGAGGTTATTGGCCCTAAGGTTATTGACAGTCCTGTTTTGGGATCCATTTCTGTGCGCGATCTTTCGGGAGGCGTGAAAACTCTGATGCTTATGAAGTTCGATGAAACTGGGAAGATCTTTAATGCATCGGCATGTGGGGATAATTGCGCAAAATGGATTTATGAGATAAGTAAGGAAAAAGATCTGACCATTAATCTTCATCATATTATGTCTTTTGATGACGTTGAAGGTTTTGAGGCGTACATGATCAACACAGGGAAAATGGTTAGAAACTCTACGGAATATGTTGATGAAGCTTTCAGAATAGAGGAAAGGTAGATATGAAGGGTAGTTATCATATTATTGTACAGAACAGTCGAGTTTTTTTTGAATTCGATATCAAGCGAAATATTACTGTTATCCGTGGAGACAGTGCCACGGGAAAAACAACGCTTATATCATTGATTGATGAGTTCTCAAGATTGGGAGAAGATTCCGGTGTCAACATTTCCTGCGAGGCAAAGTGTGTTTCTGCGAACAATGCCAATTGGGAGGGCATTATCGAAAACACAGTAGGTGGTATCATATTTTTTGATGAGGATGCTTCTGTTGTGAAATCTCAGATTTTTGCATCAAAAATCCGCGGAACGGAAAACTATTATGTGATCGTTACCCGTGAAAAACTTTCAAATCTTCCCTATTCCGTTGATGAGATATATGGAATTCACTCTTCAGGCAAGTATTCAGACTTGAGAAAAACATACAATTCGTTTTTTAGGCTTTATGATGTGGACAGCATATACCATAATGATGAACCTGCTAAAAGACTGATTGTTGAGGATTCAAATGCGGGATATGAGTTCTTTAAGGCGATTGTCCCTGAATCTGTAACTTGCGTAAGTGCCGGAGGCAAAACCGGGATTCAGAAGCTGCTTAACGATTCGGACAGGTCTGAAACTTTGATTGTTGCCGACGGAGCGGCCTTCGGATCTGAAATGAATGAACTTTATCTTTACATGAAAAAGCATCCCGAAATCAAATTGTATTTGCCGGAATCTTTTGAGTGGATCATTCTTTCTTCGGGGCTGGTTGACGGAAAGCGTGTCTCTGACATATTGAGCAAGCCGGAAGATGTGATCGACAGCAATGATTATTTTAGTTGGGAGCAGTTTTTTACTCACCTTCTTGTTGAAGAAACCAAGGATACATACCTTCGTTACAGTAAATCTAAGTTAAACAAGGCATATTTGAATGCAAGAGAACGAAAAGCTGTTGTAGATGTGGCCGAAATAATAAAACCTATTTTGGGCATATGTTTATGAAGTTATGGAGAAGTGAGATCAAGACCGATCTCGATTCGATCGTGAAGGTAGTTCGTGAGAATACCAAGGTCCCCTGCGCGATCGGGTTCGGCATCTCAAAACCCGAGCAGGCGGCAAACGCAGCCAAAGTTTCGGACGGCGCTATCGTCGGCTCAGCTATCATCAAGATCATCGAGCAGTACGGCAGAGACGCTGCTCACCACGTAGGAGAGTACGTAAAGTCCATGAAGGATGCCGTCGCAAGTGTGTAAATAATTTAGCGTATTGATCCGGACGCAGGGCTGACCGCCCTGCGTCTTACGTTGTGCGCAAACTCTGAGCTGATTTTATTTATGAAAGAATATGGCAATTATGATGAAATATGGTAAAACATGAAAGAATATGACAATTATGATGAAATATGAAAGAAATTGATAATTATGAAAGAATATGTTATCATAGCGATATGAAACAGTGGCGAGAAAAAAGACGCGGGTAGGACCCGCATTTAAAGTGAGGACATGCAAGTGAAAAAAGACAACCCCTTTACTCTTACTTTTGGTAGGAAGCCAAACGAATACATAAATCGTTACGAGAGTCTTGATTCGATTGTCAGCACCTTCGAGGCCGAAAACCCTGTCAGCCAGGCAATAATGATAGAAGGAGTTCGCGGAAGCGGAAAGACTGTCCTTATGACTGCTGCACAAAAGGAGCTGGCTGAAAAGAAGGATTGGGTTACTGTGGATCTTAATTCCACCGAAAACCTGATTGAGGATCTTGCTATGAGGCTTTCAAACGAGTTTAAAAGACCTACGTCCGCTATTAAATCGGGCTTTAGCGTCTCTGTCGGAGGTTTTGGTGTCGGGATCA
>JAEEIH010000041.1 GCA_016281275.1 Lachnospiraceae bacterium
ATAGGAGAATGTACTTATGGAATCAATACTTTCATCAACAATGACAGCCATCGGAACTATGCTCGGTCTTGCTTTTCTCGGTGTCGGGATCGGACTGGGTATCCTCGGATCAAAGGTTGCCGAGGCAGTTGGTCGTAACCCTGAAACAAAGAATGACATCGTTCATTCCGTCATGATCATTGCGGTAGTCATGACGATACTGCTGCTTGTGTTATTTGCACTCATATTCCTTCTCCTTTATTTCAATCCGTATGCAATCTGAATCTGATATAAGAGAGGGATGAAGACAGATGAGCAGTGAGATAGTATTAGTTATCGCGCTCCTGATAGTTGCTGTGGCTGTGATCTTCATGATCATCGCGATCTACTCGAGGGAGGCGGAAAAGAACCTCAAGTCGAACGTCAGCGACAGGATCCTCATTTATGACGATCTTATCGAAGAAAAGCAAGCGAGGCTTGAAAGTGTTCAGAACCGTGTGGATGCGCTTGAGAGAAGGCTCAGGGAGCTTGAGGGAATCGAAGATGAGCATTCCGTTCCCACGGGGCAGATGTTCTTCACCAGGACGACCGGTTACTGCAGTCCGGATCTCAAAAAGGATTACAGAAACATGCGCGAGCATTTTTCGTTCGACAGGCGAGGTCTTGTGAAGGACTTTCTCGCGTCCTATGATGTTCCGGATACTTCTCATGAATATAAGGTCATCGAGGATATCTGTGATAGTCTGGGCGGAGAAACCTGCTACAGGATGCTGGCGTTTGAGAACGATGAGCAGCTCGAGATCCTGAGAGACTCGCTTGACGGGGACGGACAAAAGCTGCTTGACCTTTACGAGGAAGAGCGCGGCGGATTTGACACAACGGACAGATTCCTTTACTGGCTTGAATGCAGAAAAGACCGTATCGATCCTTCTGTCGTGGTTCGTACCGGAGAGAAGGATGATGATTTCTCGGATCTCTCACCGCTTGTTAAGACCGTTTATGACAGCGGACTTTGCGAAGGGATCCAGATCATAGCGGGCAGAAAACTCTATGATTTCGGAATTCACCGTACGGAGCTCGGATAAGGATCGGGTTGTTTGGACTATATTTGAAAATAAAAGGATTACAGAAACCGGGGGTATAGATTTTTATGAGCAAGCATGTTGAGGAACTCGTGGATCGCAAGTGCCGTGATATCATGGACAGAAAAAATATTCATGAAGTAGGTCGTGTTGCGGGAATCAAGAATTATATCATCGAAGTGGAGGGTCTTGACGGAGCCGCTTATTTCGAGAAGATCGTCATCGACGGAAAGGCAGAGGGTTACGTCAGTGCGATCGGACGTAACCGCATTTATGTGGCTCTTATCCGTAAGACGGACGACATTTATGTAGGCGATGCGGTACACACAACGGGAGTTGAATTTAAGGGCATTTTCTCTCCCGATTCCATCGGTCATATCGTCGATATGTTTGGCGTGGACCGTATGAACGACCAGAAATTTGACAACACCATCGAGCTTGCTATCGAGACTCCTCCCATCCCCATCATGGACAGAGGAAAGGTGAGCCGTCCCATGCAGACAGGAATCACCGGAGTGGACATGATCTACCCCGTAGGAAAGGGTCAGCGTCAGCTCATCATCGGCGACAAGCGTACCGGCAAGACCCAGATCTGTCTGGATGCCATCGTTAATCAGAAGGGTCGTGACATGCTCTGCATCTACATCGCGGTAGGCAAGACAAAGAAGGAGATCAAGAATGTTTTCTATGAGCTCTTAAAGCGCGGAGCCATGGAATACACCATCATCATCAGCGCATTTAACGATGAATTCCCCCCCGTTATCAAGACGACGCCTTTCATGGGGCTCGCTGTGGCTGAGAAGTACATGCTTGAGGGAAGAGACGTGCTTGTCTGCATCGATGATCTTAAGCGTCATGCGGATGTTTGCCGTGAGATCGGACTCCTTACGGGAACCGTTCCCGGTCGTGATGCTTATCCCTCTGACATTTTCTACACACATGCGCGTCTTCTTGAAAGAGGATGTCAGCATAAGGACGGCGGCTCGGTAACAATACTCCCGATCTGCGAGACAAAGGGAGGAGACATCACCGACTACATTTCGAGTAACATCATTTCCATCACAGACGGACAGATCGTTCTTTCAACGAAAAACTTCGAGAAGGGCAACAAGCCCGCAATAGAATACGGTCTTTCGGTATCCCGTCTCGGCGGTGCCGTTCAGACCAGAGAGATGAAGGCGGTGGGCGCCGTTGTAAGGCGTCAGCTCCTTGCATACCTTGAGAAGTGTGATGTTTATGAGCTTGCAAACGAGGACGAGATGAGCCCTGAGCTCTTAAAGAGCATGCGTAACGGCAAGGCCATTCGCAACAAGCTCCGCCAGTACAAATTCTCTCCCATACCGCCCGAAGAAATGCAGCACATGTTTGACGGACTTGTTGATATGAGTTAACAGGGGGGACAGAGTTTATGAGGATAAAGCCGATAGTGAAGGTCATGAACTTCCACGCCCTCATACGTGTCGATAAAGCGCGTAAGAAAGCCGAGAAATACCTGAAGCTTGAGAGAGAAGCATCGGACATCATCGACCTGATCGCCAACAACAGAAACTTCCAGCTCGACAAAAAGCTGTGGAGCATCGACGAAACAAAGCCACCGCTCAAC
Source organism: Lachnospiraceae bacterium (assembly GCA_016281275.1). Lineage (GTDB taxonomy): Bacteria > Bacillota > Clostridia > Lachnospirales > Lachnospiraceae > RUG11977. Next base: position 2,665 of record JAEEIH010000041.1, read on the forward strand.
ATCTACATCGGTAGTGATTTCGGTTTTTGCGGAAATATCAACTTTACCGTAAATCAGTACATCGAACGCGACATCGAAGCCGACAAGATCCTGGTCGGCAGAAAGCTCAGGCAGAGCGCTCCCGGGGTTGTCCTTGCGCTTCCTCGTGAAGAATTCTACTCGGATTACGACAAGATCCATGAATTTCTCGTTGAAACCATCATGGGCAAGCAGCATTCGCAGATCAACCTGATATACAACCACTTCTACAACATGTCGAGAATTGAGATCACAAAGAAGAAGATCTTCCCCTTTGACATAGAAGTCGGAACAAAGGTCTACACGGAGGATTTCTTCGTGGAGGGTGACGCGAACAGGATCCTTTACGACCTGCTCACGAGCTACGTCAACTACGAGGTTAAGATCGCCGAGGTCAACAGCTATGCTTCGGAGAACATTTATCGTCAGAATTCGACCTCGGAGTCTCTCAAGAAGATTGAAGAGATCGAAGCCGAGCAGCTCGTTCAGTTCAGAAAAGAGAGAGTTGCAAAGGAATTCGAGAAGGTTATAGATAATTTCACAAAAAAGATGGCAAAGGCAGGAGGTCGTTAAACAATGAGTCTTGGAAGAATAATCGCAGTTTCTTCGATGAGGGTCGAGATATTGCTTGATAAAACTGATGTTAGGGTAAAGGATATCGTAGAGACTGTCGGAAGCGACCACAAAAACCGTTTTGAGATCGCGCAGATCGAAGGTAATCTTGCTATTGCCGTACCTTTTGACAGCGTAATCGGATTGACACGCGGCGTAGAGGTTGACCGCGTTGACGGAGGGCTCCGCACAGAATATTCCGACGAGATACTCGGAAAGGTTTTCGATTCCTACGGACGACTTATCGATGGAAATACGATCGAAAACCCTCACACCAAAAACGTATATGAGAGAAACATGGCTCTTAAGGAGATCAATACCGACGGACAGATCCTCTGGACAGGAATCAAGGTACTTGATTTCTTCGCTCCCATGCAGAAGGGATACAAGATGGGTCTTCTCGGCGGTGCCGGTGTAGGTAAGACGGTCCTTATCAAAGAGCTTATACATAACGTGTACAAATTCCTCCAGAGTAACTCGGTGTTTATCGGTGTCGGCGAGCGTTCCCGTGAAGGTAAGGAACTCTACGACGAAATGATCGAGGGCGATCTGCTTTCGAAGATGAGCATCACCTTCGGACAGATGGGCGAGAATTCGATGTCGCGTTCACGTGCGGTATTCTCGGGTCTTACACAGGCAGAATTCCTGCGTGATGAGCTAAAGCAGGACGTGCTCCTGTTTGTCGATAACATCTACCGTTTTGTGCAGGCAAGCTCCGAGATTTCCGCAGAGCTTGAGAACATGCCCATCGACAACGGTTATCCGCCCACTCTTCTTTCCGATGTATCACAGATAGAGGAGAGGATCAACTCGACGGAGGACGGTTCAATTACATCCTTCCAGACTGTTTTCATCCCTGCGGATGACTACAACGATGCAGCCGTTCACGCGATCACCTCCCACTTTGACGGGCAGATCGTTCTCGACCGTAAGGTTGCTGAAAAAGGTCTCTATCCGGCTGTAAATGTGTTCCGTACATCATCGAAGATGATCGATATAGAGAAGGTCGGAGAGCGTCACTATAACCTTGTTGCCGAGGTGCTCCGCTACATGACCCGTTACGAGGAACTTGAGGAGATCGTTGCCGTACTCGGTATTGAGGAACTTTCAAAAGAGGATTACAACATCTTCTACCGTTCGAGAAAGCTTCGCAACTACTTTACACAGCCCATGTTCGTTGCCGAGCAGTTCACCAACATCCCCGGTCGTTTCGTCAAGATCGAGGACGTGCTGGACGATGTTGAAGCAATTCTTGCGGGAAAATACGATACAACCGATGAGAACCGCTTCCTCTACATCAGTAACCTGTATGACTACAAGAAAGGCTGAGACTGAACGAACGGCAGTATTCGGGAAAGGGTCATCTTATGAAAAAACAGCTTCAAAAAAAATATATAGAAGTGATCCTCATCAGCTTTGCCACAGGTTATGAGGTATTCCATGATGTGCACATGGTGCGCCTTAAGGATAAACGCTCGAACCTCCTCATTATGGTTGACTATATGCCCACGCTCGGCGAGATGGACGGCGAGCTTGAAATAGTGACGGATAGCGACGTCAGAAAGATTGAAGGAGTAAAGGGCTTCTACTGTATCAAAAACAACGTGTTCAAGATTCTCTTGAAGGAGGACAATGAAGTTGGCTAACGGATTTGATCTTAATAACCGCTCGAGCCGACTTAAGGTTACAGCGGCGGGCTTTGACCAGCTTGACAGCTTGTCTGTGGCCGTGATCGTCTTACGCTTCCTTGTTTATCTGGTGGCAGCCGCGATCGTCCACGACTATGACGAAAAGCTTGTGATCGCAGCAGCGTTCATGGAAGTGGCGGCCATGGGAATCACCCTGGTGGTGACCTTTAAGAGGGATATCCTGATCGGATGCGCTATCAGGCTTATCGAGGATGTGATACTTGCCGGAGCCGGTCTCGGCGCGATCTATGTGAACGGGATCATCGCGACTTACCTGAGGGATGTCCAGAAAAGAGAGAGCGTTATCGTGATATTGGTTGTGTTTAACATCCTTCTTGTGGTTGTTGAAGCAGCCAGGTCGATTTTGTCGCTTGATGTGTTGCTTGCGGCTTCGACATCGAAGCATCGTTCGAGCCCCACAAAAGAATTCGCAACAAGAGTTCGCAGGTCCGTACAGATGATCAGTACAGCGATCTGCGCGTGTCTTCTTGCAGGTACCGCTGTGTTTGCGGGTAGTATTGTTTCGGCACTTGACAGCGTCAGCGTTGACATGCCGATATATCAGTGCGTCAAATCCGAATTCATTAATTATGATTATCCGACCACGGTTCGCAAGCAGGGGAACGGATGCGTGCTTCTCGACAAATCGGGAGCGGAGGTAACGCTCGCCGAGACGCCCCTTTATTTCGGGCAAGGCAGCAAGACGGAGAAGATACTTCTTCCGAGAACCTACGCAATCATTCAGCCCGCGATCTCATCCACAAAAAGGATTGACAACCTTAGTCTTGTCACCCTTGAGAGCGGGGTCTATACGGTGAGCAGCGAATCCGGAGAGAGAGAAGCTTCCGACTTCTTCCTCTACGACGGACGCGATACATACATCTTTTTTGAAGACACTACCGTAACGATCGGAGATAAGACGATTAATGTCGCTCCTTTTTCGTACCTTACGGCGATAAGCAACGGATCGCTTTCGTACTTTGATCCGCGCTCGAGAGAGAGCTCGACGTACAGCCTGATCGGTCGCGAAGCGATTGCGCTCATGAGAGACGGTACAAGGATAGATGTAGGAACAAATATTTTGATCAAAACTGACGGTTCGGAGCAGATGCTCTTCATGAATCCCTCCAACCTCAGTGATTATTTGAGTTGACCATGGATGATAATAAAAGCCGGAAAAGCCTGTTTTCAAAAAAAGTGCTTGTTGTGGTGCTTCCGCTTCTGCTGATCCTCGCGATAGTTGTGGGCGTTGCGTTTTTTTCGGAAGAAGAGAGAGAAGTCGTATTTAAGGATTTCGGGTACGCAATTTCGAACACATCAAGGTTTATCAGTGTCATGAAGGTGCCCGGGAATGAAGCGGATATAAGTGATAACATCTGCGTGCTGACCCCTGATCACAGCATTAAGATCTCGGACGGCAAGGTAAAATATGAGGGAGAAACGGTTTCCTCGCAGCTCCCCATGTTTTTTGACGACAGCACTTATATCTACATACCTTGGGAAAAGGCAGTATTCCTCGGTTCAGACCTTTGTATGAAATCCTTTGAAGGGAATGCGTTCCTTATCAGGGAAGGTTTTTTCGGAGATGACTACACCATCAGAGATTCGGGAAGGGATCTTTTGCTTCTTTCGTGTACCAAAAATCTCTTCCTGGCGCTTAAGGAGTTTTCGATAACCTCGTATGGGCAGAAGCTTGTTATCAAACCGATGGAATTTGTTTTCTTTGACGGTTATTCGGTCAGAAAGGCATCCGTTTCCGGTACTACGGCGTACAGGGATTACAACGGCATCCGAAAGGATTCGATTGTGACGATCGATGATCACGACTATATTGTTGAGGATTTTCTCTCTGTCCTGGGACTCTCTGTCGAGAGAGACAGTACTGAGGGAGGTCTTGAGAACTTTGAGATTCCCGACGATATAGAGAAAATCGCTCCGCCGAAACCGATTGATGATATAAAATACCCGGTGACCGAGAAAACACATCAGTTCTTTCTCGGCAATAGGTATGAATATCCGGAGAATATGGAGATATATAAATTCAACGATACCTGGTACCAGAAAAGGGATAATTTTGTTGCGACGCTCGGCAAGAGCCCGATGTACGGTGATGAAAACATCTGGCTTCCCGACGACTACGGCATGTTTGATCTCTTTACGGAGACGATTTCTTGTTTGCCAGCCTTTTCGCACATCGAAAAAACGAAGGACGAAGACGAAAAGATTTATGCGGTATCGTTGGACGGGGATAAGAGGTTCCCTCTTCCCAAGAGAGCAATCCTCTTTGACGGATATGAAAACTACCTTTTTACGGATGAAACGGTTATCACTTGGAAAGATACGTCGATTACTCTGCCGGCGCTCTCTTATGTTAATTATGACGGTGCAGGAAGGCTTGATGTATATCTTTCCGATGAAGATGAATGTTACAGGTATATACTCGAGGATGATTCAATCATTGTAAAATATCCTGAAGATGTCGGGGTGGATGTTGTTAAAAGGATATTCCTTAAGGACGAAAAAACAATGTTGCCTGTGGTTGACGAACCGGAGCTGTTCGGCTCCTTCTTCGGATAAATAAAGTGTTTGCCGAAGAACCAATCTTGAAATGAAAACGGAGGTTACAGGATGAAGAAACGCGGCATGGGTCTTTTTATTGCCCTGGGCGGTATCGCTCTTGTACTTATCATTGCATCGATCTTTTTTATCGTTTCGAGCAGCTACACAGCACGTCTCGTGCTTGTTAACGACGGTTATTTTGTCGGCGATCAGGTACATGACTGTCTTTTTGCTGCCGATGAAGATGCGGTGGTCACATCCATTCCCGCCATCAGCGCGTCGCAGTCGGATGTCCTCTTTGAAAAGTCAGGCAAATATTATATCGGTGATGATTATACCCCCGTTTCTCTTAATTTCCCTTATGTCATTAACAACGGATCCGCAGTAATGTTCACAAGCAGTGTTGATAAGCTCATTACCGGAACGTTTGAATATGTTGATTCCTACGAAAATCTCTACATGAGCGGCGGCGTTACCTTTAACGCCGACATGGAGCGTGCGTACCGTGAGGACTTTATCCTTGTCGATGCAGGGAACGGTCTTTATATGAATGCCGATAAGCTCACGGTTGGCGGTTCGCTGACTACTTCCGGTGAGATTCCCGCCAATTCGTTTATCCGTTTCATGGAAAATGAGATCACTTACTATTTCCATGAGAATGATGCGCTCAGCTTCGCGCGTATCTCTCCCGTTTCACGTACCGCGACCATATCGATCGGAGGATACAGCTATACATACATCGAATTCCTTGAAAAGCTCGGCCTTTACACAGAGCGTAAGGTAAGAGAAAAAGTGACGCCCACTCCTTCGCCCGCACCCACAGAGGACAAGGATGAAGAGGAGACGACAGAGGAAGAGAGAAAGGTGTACAATTTCGGGGATCCGAATTATACGCCTGCCGATGAAACAGAAGAAACAGAAGAAACAGAATACGATCAGCCCGAGATCATAAGAACGTCCACTCAAGGAGGAGAAGGACAGTCTGAAGAATCGATCGAAACCGATACTACCGATGAAAGGGGAGAGGACGAGGAAGAAGAACGTGAGATTCTTACTCCCGAACCCGGAGAAAAGCCCACCAGGGCGCCGAGACCCACAAAGGTTCCGTCAATACCCGAACCTGCGGGAGACCCTTTGCCGCCCGAGGATGACGGTGTGCGTATCACGCCCACGCCCAGACCCACGGCGACTCCGCTTCCCACACCCACTCCCATGCCTCCGATCCAGACTACCGTTGACACAGGTGCTCCTGCGGCAGCTGCACCGGCCGCGCCGGCTGCACCGGCATCCGGAGTTGCACCTAAAGCTCCGCCCGCACCTGCGGAATATGTTCCTTCAAAGAAGGATAAGAACAGACCCAAATATGAGAATTGGGAAAAACCGGTTGTAAGAACAGGTGAAGTTGAGACCGGTGTATTTACCGTGTTCTTAAACAATCTTCACGTGGATCATGCAAAATTCCTCGATCCCCGCTACGGAGTTGAGGTTCATGTCAAAGAAGTCGAGACGGGTCAGGTAATTGTTAAATCAACCACATCGGGCGGCTCGTTACGTGTTGCAAAGCCTTTCACGCCCGGGTCAGAGGTACAGGTTGAGGTTATAATGTATTATCTCAGCGAATACGGCGAGGCACTCAGCGAAACTGTTCTCGAGTACGGCGAAACTTACACATTGAAAGACAGGAGTGAACTCGACAGCCTTGATCTTCATGCGGAAAAAGGACCGAAGGAGCCTGATTTCTTCCACCTGCTCAATATGTACATCGGTATTGCGAAAGACAATGCCACACTTGCCGATCCCTTGTATATCGAGGCACTTGAATTCATGTCGGCTGTTGAGATAACGGCTGTTAACGCCGAAGATTCAAGAGACATCAGAAACATCAAATTATCGGGTTCCGAACTCAGAAGCCTTAAGGGAGGAATCCCCATCGATGATTATAAGAGTACAAAAGTATTCCGCAATAACGCTACCTATAATTACACGATCACCGCAAAGGACAGAACAGGCGGGCAGCTTGTGTTCCGTCTTGATAACGGGCTCGAGAGTACCGAGTACAAGGGCACCTTTAAGACATGCTCGGAAAATCCGAGGGCTACTTTTGCCGTGCGCAGCAATACGATTTATGACTACACTGTGGCAATCAGGATCATTAATTCCGGAAACGCGGCCATCAGAGATCTCAGTTTTTCCGTTATGCCCATGGACAGCGGAGAAGAAGGACTTCCGATAGACACCGCGATACAATATCTCGTCACCGGTCCGGATGGAGCGGCTCAGTTTTCACCGGTTGAATCGGCAGAAAAGCACGTAATTCCGTTAAGCATGATTTCCGGTCTTTTTGACGAGCAGGCGGGAGTATCGGGTGCCGGTGTCGACCGTATCGTTGAGCTGGTTGTTAAATTCTCGAGCCTTTCGGATCAGAGCGTGTATAAGCTTGCTCTTAACGCCGAAGTTGACAACTACCGTATAGACAGGGATGAGTGTGAAAGTGACGAAGATTGGGAAGAAAAAAGATGGCAGACCATGTGTATCGCCGATAACAAATTTACCACTGCGTCGCTGAGCTCTCTCGGCTATTTATATCTTGACAACAATATCCCCAACGAGAACGGTAATCTTGAAGAGGGATTGCTTTACATGACTCTTTCCATGGGAGACAGAACGGACGATCGTCTGGTTAATCTCCTTGATACTGTTGAGCTTAGTTTCCTTTACGCAAAAAAGGACGAGAACGGAAAGGACACTTCGGAATATGTTCTAGACGATGAGGCTGAGATTTCCTTCGTTTTGTGTGACAAAACCAATGACCAGATAATTGACGCAGCCTCAGTCATTAATCATGAAAGACCTGATCAGCTCGCCGCGTGGAGAGCTAAATCCGATAATCTGGCACAGTATGCCTATACTCAGGTTTACACTCCGGAACGAATCAATGAAGTATTTGACCAGCTCGTAAATAAATTTGCAGGCGGATTTGATGTCGTTTATGAAAAGGTGACACTTGATGAAGAAGGCAACGAGGTTCTTACTCCGAGCATGTCCTACGGCGCGTACCGGCAAGAAGCAATGAACGCGCAGGAAATGCTTGACGACGGCATTTATAACGAAGGCTCAATGGATCATGATAATCTGCTTTCCATAGTAAAAGCGTTTAACGATCTTGATGCAATGCTGAGAGAAAGAGCCGACGAACAGGTTCGTCAGGAAGCTACGGACGCGTATAATGAAAAATATTGGGAGACTTTCGATAGTTATCGTCAGGGCGCAAATCTTGGGTTTACCACAGAAAAAATCTCTATCCTTGAAAGAACGGAAGACGGGAAGTATCAACTCAACCTTTCCGAGTTCCGTCGCTTTACGGATGAATATATTACACAGTCCGCATCAGGCGGTGCAATCACCTACAAATATGCGAATGAGCTCCGGATTGCCGTAACGGGGCTTAAAACGGACACCATGTACAGGATTGAAGCCACGGGTGTGGCATCGGTAGGTGGTAAGAGGAGTACCGTCGCGCGCACAAACCTTACGATGAACACCTTCAGAACATACAAAAAGAGGGCGACCATGTCTCTCGATGTTCATTATGCGGGTGCCACATTTGTGTACTTTTACGGTCTTAAGATCAACGACCCCGATGGTGCTGTGAGCGAATACCCAATAACCATGTCGTTCACCGACTCCCTCGGAAATCTTCTTGGGGCAAGGACATTTAACAACAAGGACGATGCGTTCGATCAGGTGAATTTCGGCAGCCTTCCGACCGGTGAGACGTTTTATCTTTCCTTCAGAGCGAAGGGGTACAACAAAGGCTGGACCAAGTCCTCGGAGGAAGCGAACAAAGAGCTGTTTGTAAATGATCTTACGGAGACATATTCCGTCATCACGCTTGAATCGATTAAGGCAAGCATAACGCTTCAAGGAATTAATGAGGCATACGACCTTGTCGAAGAAAAAAGATTCATGGTTGATGCGGCTCATACGTACATCAAAAAGGTTCAACGCAAGAATACGGAATCGGCAAATTGGACCAATTATACCGGTACAAGCGATTTTACTATCACCTCTGCTACAAACGGTTCAAAGTATATTTATTTGGATAATAAGATCGTGGAATATACGATCGAGTGCGATCTTGGAAGCGAATCCTACAACATTATCGAACCCGGAATCCGTCCCATTGGTAACAGATATACAAAATATACCATCATGGATGGGAACCGTAACATAATTTCAATGGCCGACGATCCGAACAGAACGGTCAAGATAACTTATGCGAGCGGTAGTTCGGGTGTTATTAACAGGGGATACTGGACGAGTAACTACATTCACCTGACCAGGAACCTTACCGGTCCGGTGAAGCTGATCGTGAGGGCGGAGCTTGCTCCCGGCAATACGGGCTATGTTTATCCGTTTATGGGAGTAACTTTCCACAGATTCGGTGACATCGGTTCAAGCAACTGTACTGCGGACATTAACGCAAGGATTGATGATGAATACGGGCAGCTCAGCAACGGCAGCATTTCCAGCTACATAATAAGGGTTTATGAGAAAAAGGGAGAAGCCTCGGCTTCCGATACGGGATACACACTTGTTTCCGAACGCGTGCATGCATGGAGCGTCAATGAGAACTATGATCCCCAGACAGATAAGGATAACTGTACCCTGAGAATGTATTCGATGAATGCATGGCGTTCGCAGGGCGGTAAAGGTGCGCCCGATCTGGGTGAAAAATCATTTAAGGGAACCGCGACAACCATCAACACGAATTTCGGTATCAACCTCAGTACAAACAAATACTACAGGATGGAACTGTGGGTTATGATCGGTAAGTACAACCTGCGTCTTGGAAGTACAAGCTTTACATCGGATCGTTTTATTCACAGCATCTATTCTGAGGATGACCTTTTGGATGCGTATTGTCATCCTTCGGACAGTTATATCGTAATGAGCGATATAACCACCGCTAAAACAAATATATACGCAAGCAGACAGTTTAACGGAGTTATTGACTTTAACGGGCATAAGCTCACACACACGGCTTCCGGTTACCTGATCTCTTCACTCGGAGCATACGGTGAGATAAGAAACATGGTTTACCAAAAAGGCAACGGCTCGACAAGTTCATTTAAAGAAGTACACGGAATCATCTATGACAATTACGGCACCCTAAGCGGCATTCACGCCATCTATAACAATAAGACCGAATCGGTTTCGCAGACACTTCAGAACATTCTGGGGTTGATTGCGCGTCAAAATTATCCCACCGGTGTTATAGAGAATTTCGTGGTTGAACTTAAAAAAGATGTTTGGTTCTACCTTAACAGCGGAGTAAGCCTTGTTTCGTACCTCAATTACGGAATGATCAGGAACGGCTATACCTGCGCCACGGCAACCGAAGGCGAAGAGTACGAGAACGGAAAGCCGAAGGTTTACACGGGACAAGCGCTTAAAGTGGAAGAAAACGGATACCCTGCGATTTACATGCTTTCGAGAATGAATGAAATAAGCGTTCTCGATACTGTGACGCAGACAGCGAAGAACAGATATTCAGAAAACTATTATACAGGCGGTATGGTCAGGATCAACAGAGACGGAATCATTGAGAATGTGTTCGGTCTTGTTGACATGTACATGAGATATGATTCGAATTCCATCTACAAAACTTACGCCGCTGTCTGCGGTCGGAATGAAGGTTATGTCAGAAATGCGTTTTCTGCGGCAAAGGCATTCAGAATGGATGTGAATCAATACGCATTTGAAATACACGCCGGAAAATCGCCGGCGAACCTGAACTTTGTCGAGGGCTCGGGTGCCAATGTCTACGGACATTCAAGCAATATCTTCCACTACGGAATGGGCTACACATACGGAAACTGTTATGACCCCTCAAAAGCATTAGATTCGATAGAGATCAAAAAAGAAATCCTTTATGATCAGAACTGGTACACCGCTCTGTTTGATGATTCAGGTTCCACCAAGGCGGGACAATGGAATTATGAAACGTTGAAGAGAGGTTATTATCCGCATGTACTGATGGCAGAATGCATGCCCGAACAGCCGCTCATTAAATTACCGGTTCTCTCCAGCATTTATTCCGGACTTATACCGCTCGATGCGAGAGTCAACAAACAGGGTGACTCCGAGGCCAAGATCACGCTCACATTCTACAATCCCAACGGATTTATCCTGACAAGACTGGCAATTGAAGGACTCGACGCGGTCATCAGAAACCAATGGGGTGAAGGAAAATTCTATTATGTGAATGCAGACCTTATCAATCCTACTCAGTTCTACAGCTCCTACACGCTCACAGGCTTTGACTACGCCAACAGCGATAATTCCGGTCGAATGAGCGTTAATCTGGGCGATAACGGGTTGCTCATTAATGTCGAGTTCTATAAATTTGTCTATTCGGTTTCGGACTTTATCGATATTTCAAATGGGCTGACGCAGAATTATAAGCTCGGGGGTGATATCAACTTTGAGGGGTATAAAGCTGACATATTTGCTGTCGGAAGACGTGATCCCGCAAATAATAACAAATTATACACTGATTACAATAACAACACCGGCGATGCCAACGGAAAACGCGGATGCTTCGAAGGCAAATTTGACGGAAACAATTATACTCTGAAGAATGTCGATGTCGGTGATACGGGATTCATCTTCGCAAAGGTTGCGGGTCCTATCTGCAACCTCAAGGTGGAGCACATGTTCACTCCTTCGACCGGTGACGAATTCGGAGCTAAAAAATCGAAGGCCACGTACATGGGTGTTGTCGGGACGATGAGACAGGGAGGAAGCCTCGACAACGTTCACGTTCGGGATGTGCGCTTTGATAATATCACGAGATTCTGCGGCGTGCTTGTCGCAAGGAATTTCTTCGAAAATGAAATACGGAATTGCTCCGTACGCGATGTGGAGCTTATCTCAGGCATGCCGACCGAGAATGCGACATCATGTTCGATCGGTGGAATAGTCGGACATAATGATCTGGGTGCCATTATCCACAACTGCTTTGTTGACGGGATCAAGATCACGGTTGCGCAAGCGGGCGATCTGTACGGCGCCGGTGGAATAGTCGGTTATTCGGCTAATGGAATCGAGATATCAAATGTCTATGTTATAAACGGCAGGATCGACACCAACTACGCCAATGCGGGCGGAATCATCGGTGCGGTTCAGACTGTCGGTGATGTTGAAAACACATCGAAGCAGAACTTTTATACCGGTGAATATTTCATCAGCAACTTCTATGAAGATGTTGAGATAATCACGATGGCCGATAACGTCGGCGGAATGATCGGTTACACCTCTAAGGTATCCGGAACCGACTGGGCGTACGGAGTTCATTTCGGCGCGATCATTTCAAAGAGCCACAGCGTGGATACACTCACGATCAATCCTCTTGTCGGTAATTATACATCCGCAACGGCTGCGCAAAAGCAGGCAAGGCTGAGCGGAACGCGCATGGGCAAGCACAATTTTGTCTACTCGACATATCAGCTTGACGGAAAGAACTTTACCGACACGGATCCCAACCCCGAAACGGAAGAGTCGAGAGTAACGCGCATCAAAACGATCGACTTTAATACTTTGATGGATCAAAGTACGTACGGTTATGATGATGCTCTGACAAGACCTGTGCTTGCGTGGAGAGAAAACTTCAATATTTCGGATACATATCTGGCGAACGGAACAATGCCCAAGCTTTATTACACGAGCGATTATGTGGATGAGAACGGGGACAGGATCGAGCTTCCGAATCAGGCAGGCTTGTCTCTGCTGCCCGAAGATGTTGAGGTTGAGTCGGCTGAAGTGATCAGAGGTGATAACGGAAATAATGATGATGTTCCTTATGTAAGGATTGTGATAAGACATAAGAACAATATAGAGATAGAAGGAGTTGATTTTGAAGGATTCAAGTGGGCTGAAAGAGAAGATCACAGCAATTGGTTTGAGATTGAAACCAACAGTGATCATACCCAAACTGTTATAACAGGCTATTTGACGGTATTTGATCGAGATAACGAAGGTAAAGTTGTTCCGTATGCACGTGATAAATTCTTCCTTACGGGAGTGAATTACCACACAACAAGTGCCCCTGCTACACGTCTTCATCTTGATGTGTACAGAGATATGGGAATCAAGACAAGGTGGCTCGAAATTGACAGTGTGGCAAACTGGAATCGTTTGATGGCTCGTGACAAGTACGGACTTCAAGGATTTAACATTATCCTTAATCCTACCAACGGTGAATTGGATTTTAACAATGACCCCAACGCTTATGCGAATGTCCTGGTTAATCATATTTTGTGTATCGCCGGAGGCGGAGAATGCGGAATAGACCGCGACACGCTTCAGGGAACATATAATGCGGATAAATCGGTTACGATAAAGAGGCTTTTCCTGTACAAAGACAATGACTCAACGGGCAACAGCAGCTGCTTTATTGAACAGGCAGCGGGAAAAATCTACGGATTAAAGTTTGAGGATTGTACAGTTTCCCAGACATTTGCCGGAGCGGCTCAGGGGTGGGTATCGAATAAAACCTGCCTGATCGGTGTCGCAATGGGAGACATCGATCACGTCGAATTCAAAAATGTCAAGATATCCGCTTTTGCGTCCGCCAATATTGCTCCCATAGCTAATGCGTATGGAATTAGTACGAATATCAATATCGAGGATGTCAGTATCGTGCAGATGAAGAGATATCTGAATTCCTCAAAAACATCGAGCTATATAAACAGCTATTCGGTTCGTTCCGGTTATCTGGCATTCCTTGGCAAGTTCGGAGGAATCAATGGTATTACCGCAAAGAGGGTTTACATCGATACGACCAGTCACTATGTCGGCGGCATCCTCGGAAAGCAGGTCGGCGGATGTTACATATGGAATGTCAATGCTCAGGATGTTATGATCGTTAACAGGTATGTGAGCGCTAACCATATGGGTGGTGTCGTAGGCTGGGCAGGAGACCGAGGAACATATCAGCGAGTCGGAATGCTTCATGCAAGCAATGTGTTAATCTACGGCGGAAACGGCTATATCGGCGGTTTGATTGGACGTGGATGGATCGGCGGTTGGGATGTTGCCGGTTACAGATACATTGACGGAAATGCCAAGAACCTCGGTACAACAGGTCTGGTTCCGGGCAGCAATACGTACCAGAACGACATGGATTATGGTACAACCGATGACAGTATCAGATCGTGGGTTAAATGGGGCATGATAGTTGTTCCCAGAAGACCCCAGTATATCGGAGGTGCAGTCGGTTACGGAGCTGCATGGAAGACAAGCGTGGAGGACACATGGGTGTTCGGAGGTAATTATACGGGAGGCGTAGTCGGCGGATTGTCAGCAATCGACTGCAAGGCTACCCGCGTGTTTATTTCGTCGCTTGGTGAAAAGATCGCGATAGATCAGCTCAAAACCTATGAGGATTTCTGGCCCTCAGTATTTTACAGAGTGGGCGATGATGATAAGAATTCGACAAACTATTACAGAAAGCTTGTATCAAACGCGATAACAAACAACACCTACAGAAATGGACATAAGTCAATCCATGGGTATAGTGACATCAGTACTCAGTTGGTAAATGAAAAATTCGGAAGTCATGATAATGAACAGGCTAATGTTCATGGTGAATACAGAACCTGGAAGGACACTGTTTGCGGAACATCAACTCAAAAAGGACGTGCAAGCGATTGCAGCGATGCCGTGAAAGAGAGCCCGTTCTGGAAGAAGAGTACCTGGGGTATCACCTCATATACTGCCGAACACGGAAAACAAGAATGGGATAACGGTCATTCGGGTCAGGTTATGAAGAACCTGTACACCAGGATCGAAAATTGTTCCGATACGGAACGAAGGAAAGATATTGATTATGGCAAGATAAACAAAGCTAAGGATGAAAACGGCACAAATAATAATTTTATAACTAGTGACAGGGTAATCACTTTTGCGGATACAGTTACCTTTATTTTTCCGGATGACGGCAACAGCACCAGCTTCCAGGAGATCGGCGGTATCCTCGGAAGAAGCTACGGTTGCAGGGCTGCCGGCATTGAGGACTGCATTATCTATATGCCCAGAGATCAGGCTGTCGGTGGAATACTCGGAAGGTCGACCGTCGGACACGACGGAGGCTGGTCGAGTACATATGGTCTCCAGAACGCATTTGTAAAGAGAAGCGTGATCATCGGAGGTACGCAGGTCGGCGGTGCGATCGGTGACACATGGCGAGATACCTACAACTACATAGAAGTTGACGGACTTACCTATGTTGAAGCCAGACCGGTCGGGCAAGACGGCAGAACTTCGCGAAAGATCAGCGACGGAACTATGGCCGGAGGCTTTACGGGACGCTTGCGCATGGGATCATCCACTTTGACGGAACACCCCAAGCTGCTCAGGATCCTGTCTGCCGCTACCGTTGTGGCAAAGCAGTATGCCGGCGGGATTGCGGGATCGCACACCACGGGCTTCTATACCCAGGACAGCGATTACGGCTGGATGATGCTCGGGCAGGTTTATGTTTGGGGAGATACAGGCGGAGGAACGGCATCGATGGTCACCACTCCTGCGGATTCCACTACGTACAAGAGCGGAGTTGTACACCGGGATTCATGTGTGCGTTATTATTCTCGTCAAGCCGTACCTACTGCTACTCCTATCAATACCGAAAAACTACGTATCGGAAGTATATCCGAAATGTTTAAGACAGGATCGGGGTACGGAATACAAGTAAAGCAAACCGCTCAGCAATATGTTGCTGATACGATGGCCAAGGCTGTACATCCGCTGACCTTGAGGACGGTCACTAACGATGATCTGAAGCTTAAGAGCACGTACACAGGCATCGACTGGGCTGACGTGGCGGAATATGAACCGGCTAATGTTGTCAGTTCGTCACCGAAGTCGGGTCAGGTTACATTCAGTACTGTGTACACAAGAAGAGTTAAGTACGATCGCTTGACTGAGGGCATACTGCCGTACTCTACCTATTACAGTATCGTGCAGTACGCTAATACCGCCAGTCCCAACAAAGCAAACGATATTGCTTACGGTAAGAGGAACATGTTCGGGAATGACTGTATTTACCTGACGCTTGACGGAATCGGTCTTGCGGGAGAATCAAATACAGTCAACAGATCGGGAGGCGGCTTGGTTGATCTCTCGGATGTTCCCGAAGCTACCTTGTATGCGAGTGATGTTGATGCGATCAGCATTGATTTCAGTAGTGTAGATCCTTCTTACACATGGACTCTTTCGATCGGCGGTGAACTGTTTACCGGTCCGGTAACCGAGCGTACGCTGAGCTTCACATATGATTTTGCATCAGATGTGACGCTGGTTGTTTCCGGCGAGGACTACGAGAAGGTTTATACTGCCTACGGCGCCGATCTGGCACACTATGTCGGAGTGGCTGACGGAACATATTACTACATGACGGAAGACGGAGTCGCCATGGGAACAGGCTCGTCCACGTTACCGACCAGGTACGGTTCATTCCTGAATACCTTTGGCGGAAAGGCGCTTGAACGCGACGGGTCGGTGATCGATCTTGTAACCGGATCCGTAACGGGCAAGGCACAGAGAAACGCAGTGAACGGAGAGCCTCGTGTTCCTGCTCCTCTTGCGACCGGATCCTTTGGCGGGTATAAAGTGGATACATACGCTACTTATTCCGTAACGACGGATCTTTCAAGCGGAGAGCGGGTGATCAGAGACGGATTCCTGTTCTTCACGGATGGGAAATCTCTGCAAAGTATCAAGTCAAGTGATTCGATACGGACAGACGGAGTGATCCTTTTCAGCGATCTTGACGCAACGTATTTTGCAGCACTCGGAAAGGACAGAACCCTTAATGTCCTGCTTGATAATTCCTTCAAGACGCCTGAGGGCATGAAGCTTGACGGTATCGTGGAAATGAGTAACTCACAGAATATGACCGCGCCTTATTGTGCGGTACAGTATTCGAACGGAGGAATCCTGGTATTCAATTTTGTTACAGGGCAAACACTTCTGAATCTTGAGGCACCCGCGGGAGCCACAGGAGGAGGAGATGCAGTCTCCGATCTGAGGGCGTACAGCTTCTCGAGGGCAAAAGAGCTTGCTGCGGCACTCAATGAAGGGGCTGTGGATCTGAACGGTATCATTGCATCGCCCGTTTCGAGAAGTACCGGAGCAGCAACCGAGGCTATTGAAGGTGAGTATGTTGACGGAACAGTTTCGGGCGGAATAGTTGACGGAATGATAACCGATCCCGGAGATGCGGAGGACGGAACAGCTACCGAAGTGGGCGAAACTTACGCTGACGGTGAACCGGCGGATGAGGAATCTGCGGCGGGTGCTCAAACAGTTGATGACGGCGAAGAGGCAGATCTGACCGAAGCGCCGATCATAAACGGCGATCCGATCCCCGAAGGAACGGAAATCGGTTCGGAGCCTTCCGGAGCGGCAGTACTCGGGTCGAATGACAGCGAACGAGCCGAGCTCGGTGATACATCGACGGAAGATCCCGGTGTCGGAAATGACTCGGATGCTTCCGGCAACACCATAAACGGTACCGGCGATGTTTCGGGAGAGGGTCCCGGACCCGATGCTCCCGAAGGAGTTGTTTCAACTCCGGTTGAAGGAGCGGCCAATGAAGCAACAGGTTTGCTTCCCACTCTTGCCGGACAGGAAAGCACGGTCGGAGCCGAAGTGGAATCGGTTATCGAGGAACTTTCGGAAGACGGTTCGCTTCCTGTCGAGGTTCTTGTAGAAGAACTCGGCGTGAGCGAAAGCGAAGCGATCATGGCTCTTGCACAGCTGGCCATGACGTCGATCGAAAAGGACGAGCTCACGGTTGACGATGCGGTCAGAGTCGCATTTAAGACTTTGATGAGCAGTGAGGATATCACGGACGAAATGATGCCTGTTGAGACTGCCGGAGATTTTGCGGCAGAATTCACCGGAGCGTTCGGCAGCCGGATGATCGGACAGGACGGTCTGACGAACGACTACCCGGGTCTGAAGACCACGCTGTCGGAAGAAAGCCCTATCGATCCCGCTACGCTCAAGCTTGTACCTGTTTATAATCCCGAGACCGGTGAGTACGAGCTCTTCGAAATGAACGAGCTCCTGACAGGTAAGGAGGAGCCCAAGTCGATCGAAGAACGGCTTGCCGAGAACGGCAAATTCCTCAATACTGCTCATGGCTACGTGACCGGCAAGGAAGACACAAAGGCTTCACGTGATTACAGGGGATTCATCGCGGTCCTTATCGCGGTACTTCTCGCGGGAGGACTTACATGGGCCATGATCTATAAAAAGAGAAAGGAAGGAAGCAGATGAAAAGCAGATACCTGATCCTGATGGTGGTGACCGTGCTGATGCTTGCGGGCGTCGCCGTGGGATATTCCTTCTTGAGCAGCAACGAAAGACTGATGCGCGTCGAGGAGGCGGGAAGGGAATTTGAGATTCTTGATCAGACCCTGGCCTCCAAGATGCAGGTTTATACCCAGAGCGTTATCAAAAACCTTGAGGGCGCTGCCGGAGCGCTCAGTACGGTCGGTGGCGGAACAGACAAACAGGTACTTAAGGCGACTCTGACGCAGATCAAAGAAAAAGGCGGCTACGAGGACATCGCCTATGTCGGAACCTCGAACAACGCCACGGGTTATGACGGATCCACCTATGATATTTCATTTGATCCCTACTACACAAGAGCGCTCATCGGCGACAGCACCATAACACGCGCCGGCTTCCGTGATGAGAATGACGATGCCTACATGGCTACTGTTCCCGTCATCGGTGAGTCGGGAATAATCGGAGCACTCCGCGCGAAGCTTTCCGACAATGTGGTGGAAGGCAATCTGACAATCAGCAATTACAGAGGACGTGAGATCATCCTTCTCCTCGACAGAGCGGGCGCCGTCATCAGCGCTACGACAGGAACCGATATGTCAAAGGTAAAGACGGTCCTTGACATCTTTGAAAAGAACTCTGACAGCCGCGCCCAGTTCGAGGCTGTCATCAGGCAGGGAAGAGGACTCTTCATCCGTGTTGATGAGAATCTCACCGTTGATACGTTCGGAGAAGGACCTTACTACATCGCCTACCAGGGCGTCTCGGGAACAGGTGAATGGGGCGTCATGATGGTCATGAATGAGGACAAGCTTTTCGAATTCTACGGCAACGACGAAGTTGATTCGAATGCGACCGTTTCGATCATTCTTTTCGCTTTCGCTCTCGCGGGCGCGATCGGACTCGGTGTTTACGGCTTCTTCGAAACGCTTTCCAGAAACAGGATGTACAATCTCGCATATTACGATGAATTTGCGGGAACGATGAATATCAACTATTTCCGTAAGGGCGTAAACCAGACTCTTACAAAGAGCAATTCGGGACAATATGCATTCGTCCTTATGGGAATCGCGAAGTACGAATACCTGCGAGACTTCTTCGGTGAGGACGAGATCTCGAGGATCCTCAAGGATATTTCCTCGATCCTTAAGTCGAATGTCAAACGAGACGAGTACTTCTGTCATAACTTCGGTGAAGAATATGACCTTCTCCTTTCGTACCACAACAAGGACGAGCTTGTCGCAAGACTTAAGTTCCTCGAAGGTTCGCTCGAAGCGGTGAACAAGAGCGAGGGCAGCTCCGATAAATACGCGCTCACCTTCCGCTACGGCGTTGCATTCGGCGGTAAGGACGCGCACGATTTCGATACGCTCATGTCCCGTGCGAACATGGCTCACATGGAAGCCAAGGGCAAGGGCGCGGGAGCGGTGGAATTCTACACAGAGAAGATGCAGTCCCGTATCGTGGACGAGAAAGAGATCGAGCGCGATATGTACGACGCTCTCGAAAACAGGGAATTCCTGGTTTATCTGCAGCCTAAATTTAACCTCAGTACAGGTCTTCAGGCCGGTGCGGAGGCACTCATCCGATGGATGCACCCCGTTAAAGGTCTTATGTATCCCGGTCGTTTCATCGAGACATTCGAGAAGAACGGCTTCGTAACACGTCTCGACATGTACATGCTCGAGGAGCTTTGCCGACGTATCAAGGTTTGGACAGGTAAGGGCTACAGACCCATGCCTCTGTCGCTCAACATCTCGCAGCAGAACCTTCTGAACCCCGAGTTTGTCAACGACGCCATCGCGATCACCGAGAAATACGGCGTTTCACCGAACCTCATCATCTTTGAGATGTCGGAGAAGGTGGTTGTCGATAACATGAGCATCCTTAACAAGATCATGGAGCAGATGAAGGATCACGGCTTCGTCGTTTCAATGGATAACTTCGGTACAGGAAGTACTTCCATGAACACGCTCTATAACGTACCCGTCGACGAGCTTAAGATCGACCGTAAGTTCCTCCTCAACGCCGAAAAGACCGACCGTGGTCAGAACGTTATCCAGTCCGTTATCGAGATGGCAAAACGTCTCAAGATCGACGTTGTTTCCGAGGGTGTTGAGAACAAACAGCAGGCCATCCTCCTTCGTGAGATGGGCTGTGATATGATCCAGGGCTTCGCCTTCTCTGAGCCTCTGCCCGAGCACGAGTACGAAGAGTACGCGTACGGACCGAGAGCAAGAGACAATTCGGTTTGGTAATCAAAAGCCGGTTTTGTACGGCAAAAAGTTTATTTTGTTTGCTGCAATCAAAAATTTGTTTAGTTTGTTGCAATCAAAGATTTGTTTAGTTTGTAACGATCAATGATTTGTTTAGTTTGTAATGATCAAAGATTTGTTTAGTTTGTAATGATAAAAGATTTGTTTAGTTTGTAATGATCAAAGATTTGTTTAGTTTGTAATGATCAAAGATTTGTTTAGTTTGTTGCGGTGTCTGTAAGGACATACAGGTAAATTGTTTCAAAATATATTGCTTTCCGGCGCCACACCTTCGGGTGTGGCGCTTTTCTTTTCAAAGGTGTCAGCGTTACCGTTCAATGAGCTGCCGTTCAACGCGCTGCCGTTCAACGCGCTGCCGTTCAATGAGCTGCCGTTCAATGAGCTGCCTTTCAACGCGCTGCCGTTCAACGCGCTGCCGTTCAATGAGCTGCCGTTGTTTGATTAAGATACGGTTTGCTTGTCCAACATGAATTAATCTCTGCTGTTTTTTAGTTTAGATACGGTTTGCTTAGTCCAATATGAATTAATCTCTGCTGTTTTTTAGTTTAGATACGGTTTGCTTAGTCCAATATGAATTAAGCCCATGTTTTAGACTTGTTTTTTGTTTTTTTTGTGTATAACGGGGCAAAAGTAGGTCCAATACAGAATAAAGAAATAATTTGGACTAAACCATGCTTTTATATGGTCCAAATTCAAAGCAAGTCTTGTATAGGACTATAACAAAAATATAGGAACCTTAAAAAGATGAAAAAATAGAGTTTTCATAGTCCTGATTGAGACAAAATCCTGTATTAGACTATGACTCAGAAAGATTGTGTATCCTGAGAGTTTCCTTTGGGACATGGATTTGATTGCTGTGCATGTTGTACTGCATATTAACTTGACGCGACACCATCCTGTGACGAGCCGGGAAACCATCCGCGAACATTTTAATGCGACACCACTTTGTGACGAGCCGGGAAACCATCCGCGAACATTTTAATGCGACACCACTTTGTGACGAGCCGGGAAACCATCCGCGAACAATTGATGAGACACCATCCGGCGAAGAGCCGAGGAAACCATCCGCGAAACCATCCGTGAATAATTGATGCGACACTGCTCAAATAAACAGAAAACCTCACTCTGATTCAACCTGGAAAGAACAAGATTCCGTACTGGAAAGAACAAGATTCCGAACTGGAAAGAACAAGATTCCGAACTGGAAAGAACAAGATTCCGAACTGGAAAGAACAAGATTCTGTACTGGAAAGAACAAGATTCCGAACTGGAAAGAACAAGATTCCGAACTGGAAAGAACAAGATTCCGAACTGGAAAGAACAAGATTCCGTACTGCTTTAAACAAGATCACATCTTTGCATGAAAAAGTTGAAATTGAAGTTTAACATATTATGTGTTAGGATATGATCGTACTCAAGTCTCGAGTATTTCTTTGTTACTTCATAGTTCTTGTTAATTCTTGAAAGGAAGTCTGAAATGGTAAATCAAATGATGAAACGTCGAAAATTCTTGATTAGGGAAATTGAAAAATGTAAGAAGGATATTGATGAGCTGCCATTGGGGAAGTTAGAAATCCATAAAAATGGGAAAACCGAAAGATGGAGAATAGTTGCCGAAGGAAAAAGGATAGAACTCCCAAAGGCTGATATACATTCCGCAAGACGCTATGCACGAAAAATGATAAGTGTGGAAAGGCTGGCTGTCCTACAAAAGGAATTATATGCAATTGATCAGTATATAAGACATGCTCCGGATATACAGGCCATGGCAGAAAAAACCGTCAAATATCAGCGTATTCTTGATAAGGACAAGCAAGATCCATTGCCCTGGCATCTTCAGGAATATGAGACAAACGATGCTTTTACCGACAATCTGATGCATCCAAGTCCTTCGGGTCACGTCCTCAGGTCCAAATCTGAATGTCTTATTGACATGTCCTTATACTATCGGAAGGTCCCTTTTCGTTATGAATCAAAATTGATTCTTGGGAGAAATGTTATCTATCCGGATTTTACCTTCTATAACGAAAGAAGCGGTGAGTACAAGTATTGGGAACACTTTGGGATGATGGGGGACTACAAATACAGAAAAAAAGCGCTGGAAAAAGAGGAATTATATATCGTATCAGGATTAATGCCAAATGAGAATGTCATATTTACATATGAAACGGAAGAAAGACCTTTGTCGGCTTCAGCCGTAGATCATATTATCGATATGATAATTGACTGGTTGGAATAAACCATGGAGATATTATCGATATTATAATTGATTGGATGAAATAAACCATGGAGATATTATCGATATTATAATTGATTGGTTGAAATAGAATCAGCATAAGGTTAGTAATACAAGTCGATCACCTTGGGAACGGACTCGCCTGATATTAGGAAGAAAGAAATAAGTATTAACCCGAGTATAGTCCAATATGGAATCGCAATCGTTTTTGGACTGGATTTTGGCTTGTTTTATATGAGATCAAGCAGAGTATAGTCCAATATGGAATCGCAATCGTTTTTGGACTAAATCTTGCTTTTAAATAGTCCAATTTGAGGTGAAATCTTGTACTGGACCATAAATCTCTTATATTCAACTCTAAAGGCAATGAGAAAGGTTTTTTCACGGTCCGATTTCAGAACAAATCATGTATTGGACTATGTAGTACGATAAAACTTTTCAATAACACCTAAGACTTTGACCACAGGAAGCAAGCAGACTGTGGGAAGCCAATCACAGGGGAACCACAGGAAGCCAATCACAGGGGAACCACAGGAAGCCAATCACAGGGGAACCACAGGGAACCACAGGAAGCCAAAGGGAAACCACCTGGAAACATCCTTGGATTCTTGACAAGTAACGCCTGATATCTTAAGATAAACTTCAAATGCAGAGATTTAAGAGGTCAAGCGTATGTTTAAGAAAGTAGACACCAATATGGATTTTGTCGCGCGTGAGAAGGAAACTCTTGCCTTCTGGAAAGAGTGCGACATTTTTGAAAAGAGCATGAAAGCTACGGAAGGAGCACCGACATACACGTTTTACGACGGACCCCCCACCGCTAACGGCAAGCCTCACATCGGGCATGTCCTGACACGTGTTATCAAGGACATGATCCCCCGCTATAAAACAATGAAGGGGTACTATGTGCCCAGAAAGGCCGGATGGGACACTCACGGTCTTCCTGTTGAGCTCGAAGTTGAGAAGCTTCTCGGTATCAACGGCAAGGACCAGATCGAGTTCTACGGCATGGAGACGTTCATCAAGAAGTGTAAGGAATCTGTTTGGAAATATAAAGGGATGTGGGAGGACTTCTCGGGTACTGTTGGTTTCTGGGCAGACATGAACGACCCCTA
>JAEEIH010000042.1 GCA_016281275.1 Lachnospiraceae bacterium
TTCGGAGAGGATATCCGCGGAAGGATGATAATCGAACTTCTGGAGTACCCTTATTTTTCGAAGATACACTGGATCGAAAAAGAAAAGTCCGTGAGAAACATGGATAATCTTTTTTCGCTTGACGACTACGGTACAGGGATCAATGACATGGATAAGGTGATGGTCATGAACCCTGACATTGTGAAGCTGGACAGATCGCTCATCTCGAATATAGACACCTGCCCCGAAAAGCAGGAAAGATGTAAAAAGTGTATTAAGGCTCTTCATGAAAAAGGCATCAGGGTTGTTGCCGAAGGTATAGAAAGGGAAGAAGAGTTTGATTATATGGTTTCCATCGGAGCAGACCTGTTCCAGGGATACTATCTTGCCAGACCGGGCTGAGGAGATGCGGATGTTTGAGGATGAGACGGGAAAGCTGTCCGGAAACTCTGCGGACAATTCGGAAGAACCGGAAAAAGGAGATCTCTACCACACCGAGTATGTCGATCTGATATATTCGGCGATAGCTTACCCTGCCGAAAGAGGTGTGTCGGACTTTAATTGCAGGATCGCACTGACCAATTGGCATCTCTATGTTACGCAGGAGCTTGACTCCGGAAGGCTTGCCGATCGCTACATTCTTGATATCAATGACATCGAAGAAGTTAAGATCAGCAATCCGTACATGACGTCGGTCGACACGGACAGGTGCGCCGCTTCGCTCGAAGACAGGATGAAAGAGGATTCGACCTTTAGGGGTGGACTCTTCTACAGGCTCTTCGGCATAAGCTTCTCGGGTCGTAAGGGATCGGGGAAGCACACAAAATCACGGGATAAATATCTTGAAATAATCTTTAAGGGTGAAAACGGAAGACGGGAGCATCTTTATTTCAATCAATTCGACAGATCACCGACAGCTTTGATTAAAAAATTCGAAAAATGAAAAAATTTATGGAACCGACAAATTATCGCCGTCGTCTAAACATTGATTGCTTGAGTGTGGTCCGTCCCCATGGACCACACCGGGCAAAATACTAAGTCTGGGAGGAGATTATGGGAAGAATGTTGAGAACAGTTACGGCGATTATCATGTTGGTTGTAATTGCCGTGTCGACAACGGGATGCGCGTCGGCTGTTAAGGCCGAAGACCTGACGGAGGGCGTGCAGAAAAGGGCGACGGCCGCTTTTGCGGACCGCGGGGCATATGCTTCTGGGATGATGGATTTTGCCGTCAGACTTGCCAAGACATGCAATGAGAGTGACGCAGGCCCAAATGTTCTTGTGTCACCTCTCTCGGTGCTCATGGCTCTTTCCATGACTGCCAACGGTGCTGAGGGCGAGACGCTTAAGGAGATGGAGGAGACGCTTGGGTTTTCGAGGGATGCGCTTAACGCTTATGCTTGCGCTTATATGCAGATGCTAAACGACATCCCCGCCGGGTCGGGAAAGCTCGACATAGCGAATTCTGTCTGGTTCCCCGATGATTCAAGAATAGAAGTGAACAAGGACTTCCTTCAGGCGAATGCCGACTATTATGACGCAAGTCTCTATTCGGCTCCGTTTGATGATACAACGGTAACCTCCATAAATAACTGGGTCAGTGAAAAGACTCATGGGATGATTCCTCAGATAGTGGATCATATGCCTCAAAACGCAGTTATGTTCCTTGTCAACGCCCTTGCTTTCGACGCCGAATGGACCGCACCGTACGAAAGTTATTCTGTAAGTAACGGAGATTTCTGGGTTACGGAGAAAAAAAGAAGAAATGTTCCGTTCATGTACGGATCAGAGAATATTTATCTGAGTGACGAAAATTCAAAGGGCTTCGTAAAGAATTACAAAGGCAACAAGTTCGCATTTGCGGCGCTGCTCCCTAATGAAGGAGTTGATGTGAACGATTATCTGAATTCGCTGGACGGGGACAGGTTGCATGCTATCTTTTCCAACGCTTCAATCGAAGAGGTTGTTACCTCAATTCCCAAGTTTGAGCTTGAATACAGTGCATCTCTTTCCGATGTGCTTAAAAAAATGGGCATGCCGCGCGCGTTTGACAAGGTGGATGCAGAGTTTTCCGGGCTCGGAAAAACAGTGGATAACATATACATTGACGAAGTTCTGCACAAGACTTTTATCTCTGTAGATGAAAAAGGCACGAAGGCAGGAGCTGTTACCGTGGTGGACACACCCAGTGCGGAGGCAAACTTTGTCGAAAGAAAGGAAGTGCGTCTCAACAGACCGTTCATCTACATGCTTATAGACTGCGAGACAAATACCCCGTTCTTTATCGGAGTGCTGAACACACCCGACCCTGAACATCCTTGAAACCGGGTGGTCCCTGGGGGACCACCCATCTTTTGGGTTTCACTCCCCGGCAAAATAGTGTATAATTACCCAACAGAAGGTTCAAACAAACACGGTGCCGGGGGATTTTTATGCGCGAGAAACTTGATCTGTCTTTTGATTCTTTTTTTAAGGGGAAGGTTCCGTTCGTTACACTCGGGATCATAGCCTTAAATCTGCTCGGAATGCTGTATGAGATCAGCAACGGCATAGAAGCGTCGACATCTGCGTTCGGCATGTACGAAGGAGCACTTCAGGACGGCGAGTGGGCAAGGATGCTCGTCAGCGGTTTTCTTCATTTCAATATATATCATTTCGCAAGTAATATGGCATGTCTGTTCTTCTTCGGCATGAGTTTTGAGAAGAAGATCGGACCGGTCAAATATGTGATCATATACATTGCAGCGCTTATCGGTGCAGGTGTTGCGGTAAACTTTTTCGGTGGAGAATATGCTATCCATGCCGGTGCGAGCGGCGGAATCTGGGGTCTGATGGGTGCATCGCTTGTACTTACGCTTAAAAATCACCAAAACCCGATCTATATCGGCCGTGGTATCATCTTCAATCTTGTTTACAGCTTCAGCGCCGGAGTGAGCTGGCAGGGCCACATCGGAGGCGGGATCGCCGGATTATTCACGGCGGCGATACTGTTGCTGATCGGCGGTGGTGTAGGCAGTACGGGCATCCGTGATAACATTGGCAATAATGATATAATCGGATAAAATACTTAAAGAAGATACTTCTGTGAAGTGCAAAAAAAAATAAACGGATTGATGTCAATCGCATCACAAAAGGAGGAAAAATGAGCTACACGATGCTTGATAATTCGAGGATCAAACCGATCAAATACGCACCTGAATCGCTTGAGGGCGCAGCGCTTTCTTTCATTCGGAAGAGCTGTGAGGGATTGAGATTTGACAAGAGCAAAGCGGTGTCCATAAGCGCCGGGGAGCGGGATGCACAACGGGCAGGGGAAAACACCGTGGTGCTCGACACGGACGGCAAGAGCAACAAACTCGGGCAGATCCCATACAACATGGAGAAAGACATCGACAGGCTGTGTCTCGAAAATGCGATCGACCGTTTCCTGCGTTCCGGCAAGAAGGATGATGCGTTTGACGTTTATTTCTGCTACCTCGAGATGTTTATCGGCGATTATGAGAAAAACAGGCGCATGATCGAACTTCTTTCCGAGTTCGAGGCGACCGGCAGCGGCCTCCTTATGAAGCACAGGGATCATTATTCCCATTCCGTTTATGTTTTCTCACTCGGTCTTGCCATTTATGAGAGCAACAGCGTTTTCAGGTATATCTATAAAAAATATTATGATCTGAAGGACGACTGTGATGCAGCGGCTCATTTTTTGAAATATTGGGGATTGACGTCGCTTTTCCACGACATAGGATATCCGTTTGAACTTCCTTTTGAGCAGGCTTGTTCATATTTCGAGGTGGAGGGTAATGAGCGCAAGGGCAGACCCTTCCTTGCATATCATGCGCTCAATGATTATGTGAAAATAGAAAAAGAAACAAAAGATAAACTTGCGAAGCTCTATGACCGGATGACTTTTAACAGCACCAACGAGCTTTTCGCACATGTGCTGGCCGAAAAACTCGGTGGGGAGTACCGCTTCACACCGTTCCAGATGTACGATGTACTTGTCAACAAGCCTACACAGCCGAATATGTTCAATCATTTCATGGACCATGCTTATTTCAGCGCAACTGTCCTTTTTGAGAGGCTTTTTGAAGAACTTCGGATAGAGATCAACAAGACGTTTCTTGATGCGCTGACTGCGATCCTTATGCACAACAGCCTCTACAAATTCAGCATTGCGTATTATAAAGAACCCGGAAACAAGCCCTTCAAGGCGGAACTGCATCCGCTTGCATATATGCTTATGCTGTGCGACGAGCTTCAATGCTGGGACCGCGTTGCATACGGCCGTAATTCAAAAACAGAATTCCACCCGATGGCGTGCAGATTTGATTTTTCGAAGGACAGGATAAAGGCTGTCTATCTCTTTGATAATAAGCAGATGGGTAAGGTGGCAGATTTCACCGATGCATATAAGCGTTGGGAGAAAGAATACGTTCAGAAAGACGGGAAAACGGCGCCTGATGCACCAAAGCCTCCGAAGCTCAGGGCTTATTCGGAAATGTACGTGAGGAAGAACGGGAGGACATTATTCCAACTCGATATCGAGAGTATTGTCGATCTGAGTGAGATCAAACTTGATGTTGATGCGGATTTTGTAGAGCGTGATACAACGAACCATCAAAGGTTCCTTTCAAACAGCAATTACCTTAATCTCTACAATTTTGCGATCGTTCTCAACGGACGTTGGGCGCACGTCGATGAGTGGGCCAAGGTGAGGGAAGAGGGCAGGGAGGAGAGCATCCTCAAAAACACGAAACTCATCGATGAATTTGCGGAACAATTTAAGCAGCTCTCGCTCGAATACAAGCTCTCAAACATCAATCAGGCCAAATCGTTTTCGAAATATCTCGATGTGATCGGAGCCTTCTACACTGATAAAAATGTGGATTACGAATTCCTCGAGGAATTTAAGCAGGAAGAGCTCCATGAGATCGGCAGAATGGAGCACCACAGATGGCTTCAGGAGCATGTGGATATGGGCTGGACCTACGGAACACCCGAGAAGTCGAGGCGTGAATTTGAGCGCAGGCACAAAGATATGATGCCGGGTCTTACGGGCTTTGAGGTACCTTTTGATGCAGCTGCCAAGCATTATGACGACGGGCTCGACGCAGAAACGCAGAACAAGGACACCGACCCCATGGAGTGCATGCTTGTAATGCTGCGACTGTACGACGGGCTGAGGATTTACAGACTGAAATGACATGGACCCTGGGGGACGGGGGTTGTGGGTCATTGAACTCTTGGGGACGGGGGTTGTGGTCCATTTTAAGCCCGGTACAGGGAAACGGCTGTGTCCCCATAACAGCCCATGAGACGGGTTTTGAACGAAAATATAGGAAAATAACATGAAACGCGGTATCATACTGGGATGGTTTAAGATAGTCATCGGATTATTTATATTTTCATTCGGAGTGCATCTGACGATATTCGCCAACATCGGGCTTGCACCGTGGGACTGCCTCGGAATGGGCATTTCCTACCACACGCCGCTCAGCTACGGCGTGGCGATGATGGTGATCGCGCTCGCGGTTCTCGGAATCGACCTTGTCATGAGGGAAAAGATCGGCTACGGGACCATAATCGATGCACTTCTTACAGGAAATTTCATACAGTTTTTTAACGACATCAATCCGCTTCCGCTCAACGAAAACATATGGCTCGGGATACCGATCATGCTCGGCGGATTTGTGTTTATGGCCCTCGGCATGGCGATTTACATGAAAAGCGAGCAGGGCTGCGGTCCTCGTGACGCTCTTCTTGTGGGGCTCGGGAGGCGCATGGGTCGTATCCCGATAGGATTCGTCCAGATCATCCTCTGGGCGGTGGTCCTCCTTGCCGGCTGGCTGCTCGGCGGCCCTGTCGGGATCGGAACGATCATAAGCGTAGTCGGCGCCGGCCTCACGATGCAGCTCGTATACAAAATCATCCGCTTCGAGCCGCGCAAGATCAGGCACAGAAGCGTGGTTGAGGTGACGAAAGAGCTGTTTTCGAAGAAACAGAAGCAGAAGAAATGAACATTATTGCAGATACTGTCCGGTGAAGGGAGTTCCTGGCGGCGGAAAAGAGAAAAATGAGAATCCCGCTGTAGGAAAAGAAGCAAATGGGCAAATCCGGGCGGCGGAAAAGAGAAAAATGAGAATCCCGCTGTAGGAAAAGAAGCAAATGGGCAAATCCGGGCGGCGGAAAAGAGAA
>JAEEIH010000043.1 GCA_016281275.1 Lachnospiraceae bacterium
CGAGGAAACTGACACAAGACTATAAGGACGAGCATAATGAAATACCGTGGCCTGAGTTGTATGGCCTTCGGAATCGTATAGTTCATGATTATGGAAATGTTGATCTTTCGATAGTGTATCAGACCTTGAAAGAAGATATACTTGTAGTTTTGGACAGAATAAGAGGAAAAGAGTGATCGTGGGGACACAGATGAGAAAGAATCTTCTTGAATATTTATATGATAACATAGATGAAAAGCGTGACCGCGTTGCTTTCAGTGACATAAACGAATCGCTTACATTTGGTGAGCTGTATGATATCAGCCGCAGGATAGGAACGAAGCTTTCGAGAGTTGGTGTGTATCGTGAGCCGGTTGCAATCTGCATGGACAGGCGACCCGCAATGATAGCCGCATTCCTCGGAGTTCTTGCGGGAGGATGTTATTATGTTCCGCTCGATACGGCGGCTCCCGTAGCCAGAGTACGGTCGGTGATCGAAACCTCGGGCGCCCGCGTGATGATTTGTGGGAAGGATAATCTTGAGAAAGCGGCAGAACTTGGGTTTGAGGGGAAAGTCTTGATCTACGAGGAAATTTCCGTGTTTAGAAGCTTGGGAATAAACCAAATAAAGGATAAATCGGATTCCTTGATTGAGAGTACGAAGAATTTATGCGGTGTTGCGGAAGCTTCGGAAGAAGACGTGAATATTGACGGAGGTAGGAAAGCTTCAGGAAAAGATGCTAATATTCCGGATGTAGATATAGACGCAGTTGCGCTCACACGCATTTTTGACGCGCAGATCGACACGGATCCCGCGTACATAGTCTTCACTTCGGGGTCGACAGGTACACCGAAGGGTGTGGTCGCATGCCACAGAAGCGTTATCGACTACATCGAGCATCTGTCGGAGATCCTTGAGGTCGATGAGAGTACGGTGTTTGGAAACCAGTCACCTTTCTACTTTGACGCATGCCTCAAGGAGATCTACCCGACCCTCAAGTTCGGAGCAACTGCGTGGATCGTGCCACGCGAGTACTTCATGTTTACCGTGAAGCTCGTGGAGTTCCTCAACGAGCACAAGATCAACACGATCTGCTGGGTCGGCTCCGCGCTCCGCATGGTTTCGGCGCTTGGGACGTTTAAAACAGTCAGGCCTCAGTACCTGCGTACGGTTGCTTTCGGAAGCGAGGTCTTCCCTCCGAAGGAACTTCGCGCATGGAAGGAAGCGACGCCCGAAGGAACAAAGTATATTAACCTCTACGGGCCTACGGAAGGCACCGGGATGTGCTGCTTCTACCGTGTCGACAGGGAATTTGAGGACGGAGAGGCGATCCCGATAGGACGTCCATTCCCGAACAGCGAGATCCTGCTGCTCTCGGATGACGGCAGGGAGGTTACGGACGGCGAGACGGGCGAGATCTATGTCCGCGGAACATGCGTGACACTCGGGTACTTCAATAATCCCGAAAAAACCGGAGAGTCGTTCGTGCAGAATCCCTTAAATAACGCCTATCCCGAAATCCTTTACAAAACAGGCGACCTTGCCCGAAGAAACGAGCGGGGGGAGCTCGTGTTTGTTTCACGTAAGGACTACCAGATAAAGCATATGGGCCACCGCATCGAGCTCGGAGAGATAGAGAGCGTGGCAGGGACCATAAACGGTGTTGAGATCGTGGCCTGCGTTTATGACAGCAAGGCCGACAGGATAATCATGATCTACAAGGGTGAGGCGGCTGAGTCCGAGGTGAGCGACTACCTTAAAAATACTCTGCCGCGCTACATGCTCCCGGGTCGCATCGTGAAAGTTGTTCGCATGCCCTTTACTCCCGGCGGCAAGATCGACAGAAAGGGACTCGCGGAGACATATACGCAAGGAAAAAGTTGAAAACAGCTACTCATCTGCTATTATAGTATCAGATGGTTACTTGACCACTTCGGCAGAGGAGGCGAGAATATGTATGTGGCATATTTTAAGAGAAAAATAATACGGGAAATAATAGAGAGCCTTGACGGAGAAAATGTTGGCCTTTCCTTGTTTGGAAGTGTGGTCTCGGACACATACGACAGCAATCGATGTCGTCCTCAAAGCGATATTGATCTCTGTGTAAAAACAGATTCCGGCGAAGTTTTTGACAGGTGTTTTAAAAAAATCACCAAGGCTGTCGACGGGAGGAGCGGAACGGATATTATTTGGTGGAATGCAGTTACTGATCCGTGTCTGAAAAATAATATCAGAAAAGGAATTTTGCTTAAGGAAGGAGACAGAATATGCTTTTGAGAAAGGCTGAAAAAGATTATAAAGTGTTTAAATCTCTTTCTGCTGAGTGGGATGAGGAATATTTGGATTTGGCTTGCTATCACCTTCAACAGGCAATAGAAAAACTGTTAAAAAAGTATATAGAGTTATCCGGTGAAAACTATGATTATACACATAATATCACTGAATTATATCTTAGATGTACAAAGCTTGGATTACCGGAAAACGAAGGACTCGATCTTATGGGGGGGACGATAACGGGATGGGAGGCATCTTCTCGTTACGGTGACAGTTTCGTGGCTACTTCTGCTCAGATAAAAAAGGCTTCTTCTGTTTATGAATCGTTATATGTAATCGTTAAGGGTAAGTCGGACGAGATATCCGCCGAACAAAAGAATCAGGAAAGTAAAACTGAAAGTGTTAAATGGGAGTGACGATATGGAAGAATATCTTGATACAATAAAACAGATCATAACGGACCTTCATCCGGAGCTCGACGACGGAGACCGCGATGGACTTGTTACAGACGGGATCCTTGATTCGTACGACATTATCACGATCATCACGCAGATCGCTGACGAATTTGACGCCGTGATCACGGCCGACAGGATCACCCCCGAGACATTTGACAGCGCGCAAAGTATCGCGGAGCTCGTGGATGAGATTCTCAATGGGTGAATGCATAATCAAAACGCTATTCATAACAATCGACATTTGTAGTACAATATCACTCGAAATTTCAGGATGTTTCAGTGATCGATTATTCGAAAGTAGCTTAAAACGCTAAGGAAATAGGGACATGTTATTTACTTCATATGCATTCATAGGATTCTTGTGCGCGGGTCTGATATTATACAGACTCGCGCCTGTTAAAGTGCGTCCCTATATTCTTCTCGCTCTGAGCTATTATTTTTATGCACACGCAGGACTGTGGTGTGTGATTCTTATAGTTTCGACTTCGATCGTTGCGTACGTCGTCACGGTCCGCATGGACAACATGACCCGGGCTCGAAAAGAATTTATAAATGCCAACAAAGAATCCCTTTCACGTGAGGAGATAAAGGACTATAAAGCGAAGGACAAGAAGCGCAGGAAGCTGGTGCTCGTCTGCGGACTTATCCTCACGCTCGGACTATTGACCGTTGTTAAATACACGGATTTCACAATCGCCAACATTAATTCTTTACTCGATCTTGTGGGGTGCGACTCGAAACTCGGATTTTTAAACATCATAATGCCTATGGGCATCTCGTTCTACATCTTCGGCACTGTCGGATACATGATTGACGTATATAGGGAAGCGGTGCAACCTACGCACAATCCTTTCCATACCGCCCTGTTCATTTCGTTCTTCCCACAACTCGTGCAGGGACCCATCAGTAGGTACGGAGATATCAAAGATGATCTTCTGAGTCCTAAACCGCTTAAATCCGATTCCTTGAAGCTCGGTGCGATGCGCATACTTTGGGGATTCGCAAAAAAACTTATCATTGCCGACAGGGCGCTTGTCGCGGTCAAGGCGATAACAGGCGATCCGGGTACTTGTTCGGGAGCATATGTGGTTGCCGGCATGGCTTTATATGCACTCGAGCTTTATGCCGATTTCACGGGCGGCATCGACATAACCATTGGTGCGGCGCAGATGTTCGGGATCGGGGTCAAGGAGAATTTCGTGCGACCCTACTTCTCAAAGAATGTGGCTGAGTATTGGCGCAGGTGGCACATAACAATGGGCACATGGTTCGCTGATTACGTGTTTTACCCGCTTTCATCAAGCAGATTTATGAGGAAAGTTTCGGGAACGCTCAAAAAATCGAAGCTGCCGCGTCGCGCGGCGCAAAGGATCCCCGTTTATATCACGTCCGCTGTTGTCTGGTTTGCAACAGGTCTGTGGCACGGTGCAAGCTGGAACTTCATCCTTTGGGGCATGCTTAATTTCGCGGTCATAATGATCTCTCAGGAACTTGAACCACTCTATGCGAAGTTCCACTCAAGGTTTGATCGCAGAATTACCTGCCGCAGAGGTGAGGACAAGAAGCTGAGGATGCGCTTTGAAAAACTGTCGCTGCAGGAGCGGATGAGCCGTGCACCCTACAAGGCGTTTGCCGCAACACGCACGATCATTATCCTTTCGTGCCTCAGAATGCTCGACTGCTACGGAAATGTCGGAATCACGTTTAAGGCGTTCGGATCGATCTTTACTTCGATTTTTTCGGGCGGAACACCGTCGGGAGATGCTGTCAGCGGAATTACTACCGGGTTTTCGGCATTCTTTGACGGTTCGATGATGACACTCGGTCTGACCGGATACGACTACCTGATCCTCCTGGTCGGCATGCTCACGCTTTTTGCCGTCAGCATGATTCAGAGAAAGGGGAGTGTCCGCGAGAGGCTGTTTGCACTTCCGTTTGCGGTTCGCGCTGCTCTGATGATCGCACTTTTTACGGCGGTTATACTGTTCGGCGCCTATGGACCCGGGTATGATGTTGGGCAATTTATATATAATAGATTTTGAGAATGGTCTCTTGGTAATCGCTTGGGGTGGTCCCCAAGGAACCACATGGTCAACCAAACTACGAAAGGAGAAACGAGCCATGATAAAAAAGGTTGTAAAAATATGTGCCGCACTCTGTGCCGCAGTGATAATCCTCGCCGCTCTGCAGCGTCTCGTTACTCCCAAGTATTACGACGGTGACATGGCCGAAGGCGGCCTGATAGCTTCATACTACGACAGCGAAAAGAACCACGACGTGATCTTCCTCGGGGACTGCGAGGTCTACGA
>JAEEIH010000044.1 GCA_016281275.1 Lachnospiraceae bacterium
GGATCACAGCAAACGGGGGCATCCGAAACAAGCGGAGCACCGCAGCCGGGGGCAAGCGGATCAAACGTCACACAACAACCTGATGTACCTGTAACGCCGCCGCAACCCGGAGAATCATCGCAGCCCGGAGGAGCACCGCAGTCGGTGGCATCCGGAACAACCGTGACACCGCAGCCGGTATCACCGCAGCCGGTATCACCACAGCCGGTATCACCGCAACCCGGAGAATCACCGCAACCCGGAGCACAGCAACCGCAGAGATCTACGACTCAGGAAACTCAGACTCAAAGTTCTACGTCAGGTGCGAGCAAAGGAAAAGGCAAGGAAAAAGCTCCGAAGGAGCCGATGAAGATACCGAAACTTTCACTCATGTCTGATGTGGTGGAAAAGCTTGGAAAAGCTAAAGACATCAAGACTCTGAAAAGCTTTTTCGCCGGAACCGAGGAGGGTGCAAAGATATCCGATGAGGCAAAACCCATGTTTGCAAAATGCCTGCTTTATAAGCTTGCCGGACAAACAACAGCCGAAGCTATGGATGAATTCATGGGAGGCGACACCGAGGCGTTTGATATTCTTCGGGAGTACTATCCCGATGCGGTAAAGGAAGAAGAGGAAAACAAAAAAGCCGAAAACAGTTCACAATCGGTTCAGACCGAAGGCTCTGAAGCTTTAAACCTCGTTTCGCCAGTAGGATCGCCCACAAATCCGGATGGGTCGGAAACTGTATCGAGTCAGCAACACTCGAGCACTAAGCCGCCTGAGTCCCCAAGCAGTACATCGGGTCAGACCGGAGGCAGTACGTCGGATCAGTCCTCAAGCAGTACATCGGGTCAGCCTGTAAGCGGTACACCGGGTCAGCCCCCGAGCAGTACATCGGGTCAGCCTGTAAGCGGTACACCGGGTCAGCCCCCGAGCGTTACGTCACAACAGTCCTTAAGCAGTACACCGGGTCAGCCCCCGAGCGTTACGTCACAACAGTCCTTAAGCAGTACACCGGGTCAGCCCCCGAGCGTTACGTCACAACAGTCCTTAAGCAGCGCGCCACCGCAGACCGAAGGTTCTGCACCCGCTCAGCCCGGCAAGCCTAAAAAACTGATGATCAACCTTAAGGTACCTGAGGAAGATGAGCAATGGTTTGATCAGTGGGCACCGGAGGGATCGGACAATGACAGCGAACGGTATGCCGGTAAGATAAGCATTCCTTTACGTAAACGTATAGTGGAACTGCATGATAAACCGCGATATATGAACACGTCGAGGGCTCTTCCTTTTGAAGAAATAAGGGAGCAGGAAAGAACGCCTGCAACAGTTCCTCCGCCAACCGGCCTGCAGCAGGAAGGAACGTCCGCAGCAAATTCTCCGACAACCGGCCTGCAGCCGCCTCCGCAGGATACGCCTATTCCAAGTGAAGAAGCAACCCACAGCTGATCGTTCGGCCAGTGTGAGATGTACCAAAGAGAAGGTTCTCTAAAAATCTGAAAGGATATTGTTCTGAAATGATAAGTTATGCGGATTATGTTGATAAATACAAAATCGGCATGCCCTATGACGATTCGGAGGAATTGATCACGGACTGTCTGTCTCTTCTCGATATGTTTCTCGAGGAGAGCAGGCAGGTGACGGACAGGGCAACCTCACAGGATTATTATGACATTCCGCCTTGTCTGAGAAGAATCGGAGGGGAAAGCGAGACACTCGGAACTCAGGCGGAGCTTATGCTTGAACACATCGGATCGAGACAGAACGGCAGCAGCTTTCCGCTGACAAGTATTTTCGGGATCCTTGACCTTTCTCTTTATGAAAAACTTGCGGTACTGGCCTCTTTTGCAGTCGAATATGATGAACGCTACAGCGACATTTATTCCGGAATGCTCGGAAAGAAAACTCTTTATCCGACAGTAGGACTGATCAACAGACTTTACCGCCTTCTCGGAAAAGAGCCGGTCAGGGAGCA
This sequence comes from Lachnospiraceae bacterium, assembly GCA_016281275.1. GTDB lineage: Bacteria > Bacillota > Clostridia > Lachnospirales > Lachnospiraceae > RUG11977. The sequence continues at coordinate 1,955 of JAEEIH010000044.1, forward strand.
GACAGTGTTGTCGGACCGAGATGGGAGAATGGCGTCTCTTTTCTTTGACATGAGCGAAGAAGCAGGCGTACCGGTACCTGACAGAAGGCTTCGACTTTATGAGGATATGAGCGGATTTCTGCTCGGAGAAGAAACTCTTGAGAGCTTTATGGAAAAGCTTACAAGTGACAGAACGCTCACCAGGAATATAGACGAGATCTTCGGGGTCGGAGTACTCAGCCCGACCGTCGATAAGCTGCTGAAGCTGCGCGAAAAAGGGGAATGCGGAAACGCTATTATTTTGAACGGTCAGGGACCGCTTGCCAAACAGGCGATTGCCGCGCTTTTTGCCGACCGGAACGCTCATGGAGCATTGGTTATCAATATGGGTTTTCTGGAAGGTCTTTCCGAGGTTGATAAACAGAATTATATACACAAGATCCACTTTGCGGCACTCGGGACGGATGTGATCCTCCTGAGCGGACTGTCTTCCGAAAAAGCACTTCAGCCGACTGTCGGTCTTTTTGTGATGAAGATTTTGACGCAGATGCCTTCGACAATGATACTCGTCGATATCGGAGATGAGGACGAAAGAACAGTCAGAACCGTTCTTGAAAGTCCTGCATTTGCCGGATCAAGGCTCATAAAGATCGATTCACCGGATCTTGACGGGCGGGCCGATATCTGGATGGAAATCCTTTGCTCTGCCGAACTTGCCGATGATGTGGACTTCATGGAACTTGCCGAGGGATATGAGCTCTCCTACGATGACATCATTAACATTGCGACAGGACTTGTTAAAACGGCATCCCTTTCGGAAAAAATCATAGACAGGAAGCTTATCCGGAGTGCGATAAACGAATCCTGCAGCGCTTCGTTCGGAGTGCTCGCAGAGAGACTCAGGACGGATTATACATGGGATGATATCTGTATCGAGGAATCACAAAAAAAGATCCTCATGATGGCCTGCGACAGATATATGCATCGCAACAGGGTCTGCCGCGATCTCGGTATCGGAAGCAAGGGTGCCTACGGTAACGGGGTGAGCGTGCTTTTGTACGGACCTCCGGGAACGGGAAAAACGATGGCTGCGCAGATAGTTGCCAACGAAGTCGGTCTTCCGCTGTTCAGGGTTGACCTTTCGCAGCTGTCTTCCAAATATATCGGAGAAACACAAAAGAACCTTTCAAAGGTTTTTGATGAGGCGGCAAAGACCAATGTGATCCTTTTCTTTGACGAAGCGGATTCGGTTTTTGCCAAGAGAACCGAAGTCGAGAATTCGAACGATAAATATTCGAATTCGGACAGCGCGTTCCTTCTCCAAAAGCTTGAAGGCTACAGCGGATTTGTTCTTCTCGCCACAAATCTTTTTAACAATTTTGATAATGCCTTTGTACGAAGGATCACTTACGCATGCAGCCTGATAAGCCCGGACGAAAAGGCAAGGATAGCGATTTTCAAGACGTCGTTGCCCGCAAATATCAAGACCGAAGGGAAAATTGATCTTGAATATTTCGGGTCGAAATTTGAGCTTTCGGGCAGCAACATACGCTCTATCGTTACTTCTGCCGTCTATTTGTCACAGATAGAGGGTGTACCGCTTTCAAACAGACATCTGACGATGAGCCTTTGCTATGAATACAGAAAACTGGGGAAAATGCTTCCCGTGAGTGATCTGGGTCCTTACGGAATTTATGTAAGGGAAACCATGTGATCTCTTTAATGCGTAACCCGGTTGCCTTACCGCCTGCCAAAGGATCCCGGTTTCGAATAAACGCACTTTGTAACAGTTGCGTCGCCGGTCAAGCGTTAAAGACCTTTTTTCAATAAACATATACTTTTACTGCGACACACCTTGTGTTATACTACTGCGAAAGATAACACAAGGTGGCTTTTTGTGCGATAAACGAAAGCCGTCTGTTACAAGCTTGTTTGTGAACAGACGGCTGAGTGAACGGACATCTCAGAAGGGCGTAGCCCTTCCAATGGCGGACTTGTACGCGAGATGTCCCGTCGAATCGAGTAGGAGTCAGCCTACTCGATTACGCGAGGTGCCCCATCGCGTCGAGCAGGAGTCGGTCTGCTCGATTCGATAAATGAAAGCAGCAGGGAAGGAAATCAAAAGCATGAAGATCATAGACATATTAAAAAAGGGAGAACACACTCTTTCATACGAGGTTTTTCCGCCAAAGAAGGAAACTTCTTATGAATCTGTTAAGAGAGCAACCGAAGAGATAGCAAAGCTTTCGCCTTCGTTTATGAGTGTCACTTACGGGGCGGGCGGAGGAACAAGTAGGTACACGCTTGATATAGCCCGCAACCTTCTTGATAAATACAGCGTTCCGATGCTTGCACACCTGACGTGTGTTTCTTCTGACCGCGCGACTGTCAGGGAGAAGATCAGGGAACTCAGTGAAGCGGGAATTGAGAATATTATGGCGTTGAGGGGCGACCTCACACCGGAACTCGAAAACACCGATCGTTCAAAGTGGGATTACAGATATGCGATCGAGCTTATAAGGGAGATTAAAGAATCGGGTTATGATTTCTGCATCGGTGCAGCCTGCTACCCCGAAGTCCATCCCGAGAGTCCATCACAGAGTGAGGATATAAAGAGGCTTAAGGAAAAAGTAGATGCCGGCGTTGATTTTCTTACCACGCAGATGGTCTTTGACAACTCTCTCTTCCTAAGTTTTATGTACAAGATCAGGGAAGCGGGTATCACGGTTCCCGTTCTTCCCGGCATCATGCCCATTACCCGCGCCAATCAGGTGGAACGCGCCGTGAAACTTTCGGGTTCTTTTATGCCCCAACGCTTTAAGATGCTTGTTGACAGGTTCGGAAGCGACGCACAGGCGATGACAAACGCCGGTATCATATATGCGACCGACCAGATTATCGACCTTTATGCCAACGGGATCGCGAACGTACATGTTTACTCGATGAACAAGCCGGAAGTCGCCGAAGGTATAATGAGAAGTCTTGAGGGAGTGCTCGGGAAGAACTTCCAAAACTGAGAAACCGGTATAACGTGGCAAAGAATAAGATATACACGCACTTGCGGCATAAAGAAAAGGGATGGGTATCATTTTAGGAAATATGAGGTTGAACGTCTAATGGATATAAGAGAGTACATGAAGGATCACACCGTCTACTTTGACGGAGGAATGGGCACAATGCTTCAGGCAAGGGGACTTATGCCCGGCGAGCTTCCCGAAAGGTGGAACAAGGATCATCCCGATGTGGTGACCGACATCCACAGACAGTATTTTGATGCGGGTGCCGATATCGGAAGTGCCAATACTTTCGGAGCGAACTCTTTCAAGTATAACGATGAAGAATTGAGGTGTTATATTACCGAAGGAATCAATCTCGTAAAGCGCGCGATGACTCTTGCAAAGAACCCGGATCGTCCTATGTTTGCCGCTCTTGATGTAGGACCCATCGGAAGGCTTTTAAAGCCGTACGGAGATCTTGATTTCGATGAGGCGGTCGCTGTTTATTCGAAAACTGTTAATATCGGTGCGGAAGCGGGCGCCGATCTTATTATAATAGAAACGATGAATGACAGCTACGACACAAAGGCTGCCCTTCTCGCGTGCAAGGAATCCTGCGATCTTCCTGTCATTGTTTCAAATGCTTATGGCGAGGACGGAAAGCTCATGACGGGAGCCACGCCCACGGCCATGGTTGCCATGCTTGAAGGCCTCGGCGCGGATGTTATCGGTGTTAACTGCTCGCTCGGACCCCGTCAGCTTGAGGAAGTGGTCAGAGAATATCTGAGGACAGCTTCGGTGCCGGTGATCGTCCAGCCGAATGCCGGACTTCCGCGTGTCGAGAACGGAAAGACAGTGTTTGATGTTTATCCGGAAGAGTTTTCGGACGCCATGAAGTGCTTTATTGAAGATGGCGTGCGTTTTGCCGGCGGATGCTGCGGCACGACACCCGAATATATATCCGAGACAATAAAAAAAGCCGGAAGAAGTGTCCTGAACCCTCAGGCAGCCGACGACAAGGAGCTGACCATGATCAGCTCCTACACTCATGCGGTGATCTTTGATAAATCCCCGATACTTATCGGAGAGAGGATCAACCCTACCGGTAAGAAGAAATTCAAGGAAGCTCTCAGAAACAACGACATCGATTATATCCTCGGAGAAGGCTTACGGCAGCAGGAAAAGGGTGTCCATGTACTTGATGTCAATGTGGGGCTGCCCGAAATCGACGAGCCGGAGCTTCTTGACACGGTCACAAAAGAGCTTCAGGCAATCATCAACCTTCCGCTTCAGATCGATACGACCGATACCGTTGCGATGGAGCGTGCGCTTCGCCACTACAACGGTAAGGCGATGATCAATTCCGTCAACGGCAAAGAAGAAGTTATGGAAGCCGTATTTCCGCTTGTGGCGAAATACGGAGGACTCTGTGTCGCACTCACCCTGGATGAAGGAGGCATTCCGGCGACTGCGAAGGAACGAGTCGGAATAGCCGAGAAGATCATAAAGACAGCGGAAAAGTACGGAATTAAAAAGAAGGATCTGATCTTTGATACTCTTGCAATGGCGATAAGTGCCGATACCACGGCAGCCCTTGCGACACTCGGATCTCTGAATACCATAAAAAACGAGCTCGGATGTCATACATCGCTCGGAGTTTCAAACATTTCCTTCGGGCTGCCCCTCAGGGAGACGATCACATCGACATTCTTCGCGATCGCGCTTGAAAACGGGCTTTCGGCAGCCATCATGAATCCGTTTGCGGATGATATGATGAAGACGTATTATTCGTTCAGGGCGCTTCATGCGCTTGATGAGAATTGCGGGGATTATATCGAATTCGCAACTAATTTTGTACCTTCAACCGTGACGGTCGCTGCCGCAGGAGGAACAACGGCAATTTCTCCGGGATCTGCGGGTGCTTCGGGATCCGGAGCCGTAGCCTCAAAGCCGGGTGAGGAGTCTCCCTTAAAGCGAGCCATTATTAAAGGCCTCAAAGAGAAGGCCGGTGCGATCACGGCGGAGATGCTTGCGGCTGGTGCCGATCCGCTTGAAATCGTATCGGGGGAAGTGATCCCTGCGCTTGATACAGTCGGTGAAGGATTTGAAAAGAAGACGATGTTCCTGCCGCAGCTGCTCATGAGCGCAGAGGCATCACAGTACGCATTTGAGCAGATAAAGCTTGAAATGAACAAGCGCCCCGGCGAGAGCGTGAGCAGGGGGAAATTTGTTATCGCAACGGTTAAGGGAGATATCCATGATATAGGAAAGAACATCGTAAAGCTTCTGCTTGAGAACTACGGTTTTGATGTGGAAGATCTCGGACGTGACGTTCCGCCCGAAACCGTTGTTGAGGCAGTAAAACGCACGGGAGCGAAGCTTGTCGGTCTCTCGGCCCTTATGACCACGACCGTTCCCGCAATGGAGGAGACCATAAAGCTGCTCAGAACAGAAGCACCCGAAGTAAAGATTGTGGTCGGAGGCGCTGTACTTACTCAGGAATATGCGGATAAGATAGGAGCCGATCACTATGCAAAGGACGCCATGGCAACGGTAAGATACGCGTGCGAGCAGGCGGAAAATGCATAACTTTGCTCCGTTATGCAATAAAAAATCGAATGATTATATGAGAACCAAAAAAACGGAGAGAAAAAAATCTTCCGTTTTTTATTTGCAAAAAATAAAAAAAAAAAAAATTTTAGTCTTGACACAGCATGGTTAGCCGAGTATAACTATGTATGGTTAGCGGAGACTAACGTGATTAAGGAAGGCAGGTGAGATATTTGATGCCGATCATATATGCAAATCAGGGTGAAGAAAACATCGTCAGAAAAATAGGCGGCAGTCCTGAAGTCAAGAGGCATCTTGAAGACCTGGGATTTACGCCCGGAGCCGTGGTTACGGTTGTGAGTTCATTGGGTGGCAATCTGATCGTAAGGGTCAAGGAGTCGAGGATCGCTCTTGATAAAGAACTGGCAGGAAAAGTAATGATCTAAGAAACAGGAGGCAAACATGATAACGCTCAAAGACTTGGAAAAAGGTCAGACCGCCAAAGTGGTCAGGCTGCTCGGAGAAGGTGCCGTTAAAAGACGCATCATGGACATGGGTATCACAAAAGGTACCGAGGTAACTGTCCGCAAGGTGGCTCCTCTCGGGGACCCAATCGAAATAACCGTCAGAGGTTACGAACTCTCGCTCCGTAAGGCAGACGCTCAGAATATCGAGGTTGAACCGGAAGGAGGACAGGCATGAGTAACATAAGGATTGCGCTCGCAGGTAACCCCAACAGCGGAAAAACAACGCTCTTTAACGCGCTTACCGGCTCAAACCAGTTCGTGGGAAACTGGCCCGGTGTTACGGTGGAAAAGAAGGAAGGCAAGCTTAAAAAGCATGAAGATGTGGAGATCATCGACCTTCCCGGTATTTATTCACTTTCTCCTTATACTCTTGAGGAAGTGGTGGCAAGAAACTTCCTTATCGATGAAAGACCCGATGCGATTCTCAATATCGTGGACGGAACAAATCTTGAAAGAAATCTCTATCTTACGACTCAGCTCATAGAACTCGGAATCCCCGTCGTTATCGCCATAAACATGATGGACGTCGTTCGTAAGAAGGGCGACAGACTTGATACGAAAGAACTCGCAAAGCATCTCGGTTGCGAAATAGTGGAAATTTCGGCGCTCAAAAACGAGAAGACGGTCGATGCCGCATGGGCAGCCGTTGAGGCGGCAAGGGCGAAGAAAACGGTTCCCGCGCATTCGTTCTCGGGCCCCGTGGAGCACGCACTCGCGCACATTGAAGAGGCGGTTGTTCACGATATGCCCGCCGAGCAGCAGAGGTGGTATGCGATCAAGATATTCGAACGTGATGACAAGGTACTTGAACGCCTTAATATTCAGGATGGCGTTTTGAATCACATCGAAGAAGACATCAAGGCTGCCGAGGCCGAGATGGACGATGATTCGGAAAGCATCATCACAAATGAGAGATATGTTTATATCGCAAGCCTTTTAAAGGGCATCTATAAAAAGAAGGACGGCAGCAAGCTCAGTACTTCGGATAAGATTGACAAGGTTATCACAAACAGGATCCTCGGTCTTCCCATCTTCGCTGCTGTAATGTTTGCGATCTACTGGATTGCAATGGTCGGCGTCGGAGCGCCCGCTACCGATTGGGCAAATGACGGGCTTTTCGGTGACGGATTCCACCTTATCGGGATCGGAGACGGCGAAGCGGAAGAAGCAGCCGATGCATATACGCAGGCACTTAACGCTGTTGACGCATATATGGGCATTGACATCGAAGACGAAGAATTTGACGCAGATGCGATGCTTGCCGATATGAAGGCGTTCACATCCGACGAAAAGATGGTTTCTTATACGGTCGAAGATGAGGAAACACTTGAAGAATCAGAGATCAATGTGTATTTCGACGATGCTTCGATGCCTGAAGAGCCGGATGAGGAAGCCGATAACGGAACATCGTTCGAGGGAGCGATTGCTTATTTTGAGGAAAACGGATTTGATGAGCCGGATCCCGCCGACTACGGTGTATGGGTTCCCGGCATTCCCGTACTTGTGGAGAAACTCCTCGATGCAATGAACTGTGCCGACTGGCTCAAGGGTCTTATACTTGACGGTATCGTAGGCGGCGTGGGTGCTGTGCTCGGCTTTGTTCCCCAGATGCTCGTGCTCTTCCTGATGCTTGCGTTTGTTGAAGCATGCGGATATATGGCCCGTGTTGCGTTTGTACTCGACAGGGTATTCCGTCGCTTTGGTCTGTCGGGCAAGAGTTTCATTCCGATCCTTATCGGAACCGGATGCGGTATCCCCGGAATTATGGCTTCGAGAACCATCGAGAATGAACGCGACAGACGAATGACCATCATGACCACAACGTTTATCCCTTGCGGTGCGAAGGTCCCTTTCATCGCGATGATCGCGGGCGCGATCTTCGGCGGCAGCGCATGGATATCGACAGGTTCGTATTTTATCGGAATTGCGGCAATCATTTGCTCCGGTATTATCCTTAAAAAGACAAAGATGTTCTCGGGTGAGCCCGCTCCCTTCGTTATGGAGCTTCCCGCCTATCATTGGCCCACACCTTCAAATGTTCTTCGCAGCATGTGGGAGCGTGGATGGAGCTTTATCAAAAAGGCCGGAACGATCATCCTTCTTTCGACCATTGTTATCTGGTTCCTGTCCCGCTTCGGTTGGGTTGACGGATCATTCGGAATGCTCGAAGAAGAGCAGATCGGCGAAAGTATTCTTTCGTACATCGGCGCAGGCATAGCATGGCTCTTCACGCCTCTCGGATGGGGCAACTGGCAGGCAGCCGTTGCTTCGGTTACCGGACTTGTCGCAAAAGAGAATATCGTCGGTACGATGGGCGTCCTTTATGCCGGCGATGTTTCCGTATGGCAGGCGCTCTCGGAAGCGTTTAACGGAGCGGCAGGCATGAGCTTCCTTATCTTCAATCTTCTTTGCGCACCTTGCTTTGCTGCCATCGGCGCGATCAAGAGAGAGATGAACAACCGTAAGTGGACATGGTTCGCTATCGGTTATGAATGCGGATTTGCATATATCGTTGCATTCATCGTTTATCAGCTTGTAAGTATTTTCAGCGGAGCGGGAAATATTATCGGAACGATCATCGCGGGACTTTTGGTGGTTGCATTCTTCTGGCTCCTCTTCAGACCATACAAAGAGGCTACGGTGCTCAAAGAAAAAGTCAGGATTAAGTAATTGCTTTGGGTTGCGGCTTCGCACACCGCAACGAACCTCCGATATAAGTGATTATCACCAAAGAAAAGCCATGGCTGCGACGGCGTATATACGCTGCCGTAACCGTGGCTTGGTTTTTTATGTGAAATGCCTGAAAACTTACACTTCAGGAGTGAGGGATAAGCGTAATCTGTTACGGAGGCTGAGAGAAAATATAAGCCGCCGAAAAATGTCTTATATGAATTATTGCAGGCGGTATTGCACAAACAGTTCGGTTATGGTAAAATCAATGAGATTATGGGACTTTATGCGCCCGTCAGATTTTTTAGGAGCCTGATACACAGTCTTGTGTTGGGCGAGGAATCAACGGCGAAAATCCCGCCGTTAAAGAGGAGGAAGGAAAAGATACAATGAGTTACAAGACAGAAGAACTGGCAAAAAACAGCTGGAAGATCACAATCGAAGTCGAAGCGCAGGAGTTCGAAAATGCATGCGAACAGGCTTACCGTAAGAACAAAGGTAAGATTCAGATACAGGGCTTCCGTAAAGGAAAAGCTCCCAGAGCTCTTATTGAGAAGATGTACGGACCTTCCGTTTTTTATGAGGATGCCGCCAACATCGTTATTCCCGACGCATATGCTAAGGCAGCGGAGGAGTGCGGACTGGATATTGTTTCGAGACCCGAGGTTGATGTAGAACAGGTTGAGAAGGGAAAGCCTTTTGTTTTTACGGCGGTTGTGGCTACAAAGCCCGAAGTTGAGCTTGGTAAATACAAGGGTGTTACGGTTGAGGTTCCCAAGGTTGAAGTAACGGATGACGAGGTTATTGCGCAGCTCAACATCGAACGTGACCGTAATTCACGTACCATTACCGTTGAAGACAGACCCGTTGCCGACGGAGACATCGTTAAGATCGATTATGAAGGCTTTGTCGACGGAGTGGCATTTGAAGGCGGAAAGGCAGAGGATGCCGATCTTACGATTGGTTCACACACATTTGTCGATACATTTGAAGAGCAGCTTATCGGCAAAAATATCGGAGACGATGTTGAAGTCAATGTTACATTCCCCGATGACTACCATTCGGATGACCTTAAGGGCAAGGAAGCAATGTTCAAGGTGACTGTCAAAGGAATCTCCGTTAAGGAGCTTCCCGAGCTTGATGATGATTTTGCTGCCGACGTTTCTGATTTTGATACTCTTGAGGAATATAAGGCTGACATCAGAAAGACTCTTGAAAAGAAGAAGCAGGACGAGACTGATCGCATTAAAGAGGATGCCGTTATCGAAAAGATCATTGAGAGCAGCACCATGGAAATTCCCAAGCCCATGCTTGAGGAACAGAAGGTGCAGATGGCTGAAGATTACGCACAGAGACTCAAGTATCAGGGACTTTCGATTGAGCAGTATTTCAAGTTCACCGGCATGACGGCTGAAAAATTCCTTGAGGAGATGGAGCCCCGCGCCGAGAAGAACATTAAGACAAGGCTTGTTCTTGAAGCTGTCGCTAAGGCGGAAAACCTCACTGCTACCGATGAGGACGTCGAGAAGGAATTCGATGAAATGGCAGAGAGATACAGCATGGAAAAGGATAAGATCAAGGATTTCATCAAGGGTAAGGAACTTGATAATATGAAGATGGACATTGCCTGCAAGAAAGCACTTGAACTTGTTACAAATGCTGCAAAAGTAAAATGATCGATGCGAAAGGAGATAACGACATGAGTCTGGTACCTTATGTCATTGAACAGACCAGTCACGGCGAGAGATCGTATGACATATATTCACGTCTTTTAAAGGACAGGATCGTATTTCTTTCCGATGAGGTTAATGATGTTACGGCAAGTCTTATCGTAGCTCAGCTTCTTTTCCTCGAATCGGAAGACCCTAAGAAAGACATCAGCTTTTACATCAACAGCCCCGGTGGTTCGGTTACGGCCGGTATGGCTATTTATGATACAATGCAATATATCAAATGTGATGTTTCCACTATTTGCGTGGGACTCGCCGCAAGCATGGGCGCTTTCCTTCTCGCAGGCGGTGCAAAAGGCAAGAGAATGGCTCTCCCGAATGCGGAGATCATGATCCATCAACCCTCCGGCGGAGCACGCGGACAGGCCACGGAAATACAGATTGTTGCCGAAAACATCCTTAAGACCAAGAGAAAGCTCAACGAGATGCTGGCAGCCAATACAGGCAAGCCAATCGAAGAGGTTGAGAAGGACACCGACAGAGACAATTATATGTCGGCTTCCGAGGCACTTGAATACGGAATAATTGATAAGGTTATCGAACACAGATGACCCGGATCGTCGGGTATCGTCGAGGCTTGAGGTTCTCTCTCATTTGACGTTGAGGCATGGGTGCACTTTGAGTCGTCGCTGACCGGAAGGATATGAACATGACAAAAGGCAATGGAAAGAGCATGCTGCGTTGCAGCTTTTGCGGTAAGGCACAGGGACAGGTCAGAAAGCTCATCGCGGGTCCCAATGACGTTTACATATGTAACGAATGCGTTGAGCTTTGTTCCGACATCCTTGATGAAGAACTTGAACCTCTTTATCCCGGGGGAGAGACATCGTCCAAGAACATTAACCTTTTAAAGCCTGCCGAAATCAAAGAATTTCTTGATGAATATGTTATCGGTCAGGACGATGCAAAGAAGATCCTCTCGGTTGCTGTCTACAATCATTACAAAAGAGTTATGTACGGAACGAAGGATGTGGACGTTGAACTCCAGAAAAGCAACATCCTTATGCTCGGTCCCACGGGCTCGGGCAAGACCTATGTGGCACAGACTCTTGCCAAGATACTTAACGTCCCGTTTGCGATAGCGGATGCCACTACCCTCACCGAGGCCGGATATGTCGGCGAAGATGTTGAAAACATCCTGCTTAAGCTCATTCAGGCAGCAAGCTATGATGTCGAGCGCGCACAGTACGGTATTATTTACATAGACGAGATCGATAAGATCGCGCGAAAATCCGAAAATGTATCGATCACGCGTGATGTTTCGGGTGAAGGTGTTCAGCAGGCACTCCTCAAGATTCTTGAGGGAACTGTTTCATCCGTTCCTCCCCAGGGCGGAAGAAAACATCCTCATCAGGAGTTCATTCAGATCGACACGACAAACATACTTTTCATCTGCGGCGGCGCGTTTGACGGACTTGATAAGATAATCGGAGCGCGCATCGGAAAGAAGTCGATGGGCTTTAATGCCGATATCAGCGATACAGCAGATCTCAGGATCGGAGACCTTTTCAGACAGATGCTTCCCGAGGATCTTATCAAATTCGGTCTTATTCCTGAATTTATCGGCAGAACGCCGATTTCGGTGGCTCTTGATATGCTTGACGAGGAGGCACTTGTCGATATACTCGTGAAGCCGAGAAATGCGATCACCAAACAGTATAAAAAGCTGTTTGAAATCGACGGGGTAGAGCTTGAATTTACTGATGAAGCCGTCAAGAAGATAGCACAACGTTCGTTTGAAAGGAAGACGGGAGCAAGAGGTCTTCGCTCAATTTGCGAATCGATCATGACCGATATCATGTATGATATCCCCTCCGATCTTCATGTTTCAAAATGTATAGTTACTGAAAAAGCAGCAGCCGGAGAGGGAGGACCCGATGTGGAATATCTCCCCGAAGGCAAGACAAGGAAACCGCTCGCGCGAAACAAAGCGAGAAAGAAAGGGTCGGGTGAGAGCGCCTGACATGAACGGTTCCGAGGAAAAAGACAAGAGGATCGTTAAATCCGCAGAGCTCGAAACGGTCTGCGGAATCACCAGCAAGCTTCCGGCAAATGCGCTTCCCGAATTTGCCTTTGCCGGAAAATCAAATGTTGGAAAATCCTCGCTCATTAATTGTATGCTCGAGAGAAAATCATTGGCGAGGACATCGCAGACTCCGGGCAAGACGCAGACCATCAATTATTATCTGATCGATAAATCGCTTTATTTTGTCGATCTTCCCGGTTATGGGTATGCCAAGGTGTCACAGACGCTTCGTGAAAAGTGGTCAAAGATGACACAAAAATATCTTTCGGGATCGAAAGTCCTAAAGCTCGCGTTTTTACTCATTGACATCAGACATGAACCGGGAGCGGGTGACAAATCGATGTACGAATGGTTTAAAAAGAGTGGTCTTGAGGTTATTGTGGTTGCAACGAAGCTGGATAAGCTTTCAAGAAACGAAGCCGCAAAGCAGCTCTCTCTTATTTCTAAAACTCTTGGCATCAAATCTTCATCCGGGATCATCATCCCCTTTTCATCCAAGACACGAGCAGGTCGTGAAGAACTTTGGAAACTCATTGATTCGAAGTTGAACTGACAAAAACTATATATAAAGGGAGGACGGTACATGGATTATAACCTTCTTACACTCGCACAGCTGAAAAACCTGGCAAAGGAAGCAAACATCAAAGGGGTATCCGGACTTAAGAAGGATGAGCTTGCGGCTCTCCTTTCCGAGAACGAGAAGAAACAGCAGGCAGAGCAAAAGACTGCAAACCGGAAGACTGCGTCAAAGACCGTAAAGACGACCGAGGTTAAAGAAGAGTCTGCGCGGAAGGACGCAGATAAGAAAGAAAAGCCTGCGCGGAAGGTTGCCGATAAGGAAGAAAAGCCCGCGCAGAAGGTTGCCGATAAGGAAGAAAAGCCCGCGCAGAAGGTTGCCGATAAGGAAGAAAAGCCCGCGCGGAAGAGGACCGCAAAGGCAGCCGCATCGGTCACGGAGGAAGAAGTCGGGCAGAAGGAAACCGACAAGACGGCAAAAACTACCGTCAAGGAAGCGATCGACAAGACACAAAAGGCTGTGGAGAAAGCGGAAAAAAGAGAAAAAGAAGACACCGCCAAGGATGCGGAAGAATCCGGTGAGAGTGCGCCTGCTCAGGAGATAAAGACTGCGCCCGTGAGAAGCCGTGATTCTTCACTTGCAACAAGAGAGCCGGTTGCACCCCATCAGGGTGTGATAAGACGCGAAAACGGAGCTCCTGTCAGAAGAACGGTTCCGGGAACGCGTCCCATGACGGGTCAAATGCCCGTTGCGCGTCCCGCGGGAGATGCAAGACCCGGTCAGACCCGCATTATCGGCGATTCGTCCCGACCTGTCGGGAGCGCAAGACCAACAGGGGAAACGGTGAGGCCCTCGCAGCCCGCAAGACCCGCTGAAGGACAGCGGACAGTTGCGCCGTCATTCGACAGAAATACATCCGATGTAAATCACACAGAGACACTCGCTTCTTATATTGCGCAGAATTACGCGCTTGCGGGCACAGCTCAGGATTCGGGTGAGACAAAGGAAGGAATCCTTGAAGTAATGCCCGAGGGCTTTGCATTTGTCAGATGTGACAATTTCCTTCCCGGTTCGGAGGATGTGTACGTTTCCCCCGCACAGGTAAAGCGTTTTGGTCTTAAGACCGGCGATTATATCGTTGGTAATACGAAAGTGCGTATGCCCAATGAAAAATTCAGCGCACTCTACTATATCAATACCGTTAACAAGCTTACACTTGACGAAGTGGTAAAGCGTAAGAAGTTCGAAGACCTTACGCCCATATTCCCGAACCAGCGTTTCCATCTGGAAACACCCGGTTGCGGTCCCGCAATGAGGATGGTTGACCTTCTTTCGCCCATCGGCAGGGGACAGCGCGGAATGATCGTTTCACAGCCAAAGGCGGGAAAAACAACGCTATTAAAGCAGATAGCAAAGGCTCTCATAAGGAATCATCCTTCGATTCACCTTATTATACTTCTTATCGATGAGCGTCCCGAGGAAGTTACCGACATGAAGGAATCGATAAACGGTGACAATGTTGAGGTCATCTATTCGACCTTTGACGAGCAGCCCGAGAACCACAAGAGGGTATCCGAGATGGTAATCGAGAGAGCAAGAAGGCTTGTTGAACAGAAGCAGGATGTCGTCATCCTTCTCGACAGTATCACCAGGCTTGCGCGTGCCTATAACCTCACGGTTCAGGCAAGCGGAAGAACTCTTTCGGGTGGTCTCGATCCCGCAGCTCTTTACATGCCCAAGAAATTCTTCGGAGCAGCCAGATGCATGCGCGAGGGCGGAAGCCTGACCGTTCTTGCCACAGCCCTTGTTGATACGGGAAGCCGTATGGACGATGTTGTTTTTGAGGAATTTAAGGGAACGGGTAACATGGAGCTTGTTCTTGACAGAAATCTTTCGGAGAGAAGAGTGTTCCCCGCAATCGACCTTCCCAAGTCGGGAACGAGACGCGAGGATCTTCTGCTCACGCCGCAGGAACTTGAGGCAAGCAACATAATCAGAAGGGCGTTTAACACTTCACGCACGGAGGAAGTTGTTGAGAAGATCATAAATCTCTTTACACACACACGAAACAACCAGGAATTCATCGAGATGGTCAAAAAAACGAGGATCGTTCCGTGAAAAAGGATGATAAGAAAGCTGTTAATGAGGAGCGTCATTAATTATGAATGCAGAGACAGGTAAGGTGATCAAGCTGACCATCATGTATATACTCAATAGGGTAGATGCGCCGATCTCCAACAGTCAGATCACCAATTACATGCTTGAAAACGATTTTACCGATTATTTTACGATACAACAGCTTCTGGGTGAACTCCTTGATGACGGTTTTATCTGGAGCAAGGCCGTAAGAAACAGGACCTTTTACAGCCTTTCCGACTCCGGAAAAGAATCGTTTAAGGCTCTTTCGTCGGAGCTTTCGCAAAAGATCCGGGATGATGCGGACGAATACATCAAGAAAAATGCTATGAAGATCCGTGAGGAATCCGATGTCGGCAGTACTTACATGGAGACATCTCTCGGTACCTACAACGTTAATCTTTATATTGATGAAGCGGGGGAAAGGATCTTTGAGATCGGCATGATTGTGGGCGACAAGGGTAAGGCAGAGAGAATGTGTGCCTCGTGGGCAAGGAAAAGTGAGGAGCTTTATCCGCTCGTGATGGAAAAGCTCCTTGTAAACAAAAAAGCTTGATCAATTTGGTATTGATTTTTGCTTTTCTGTGTGTTATCATTACTAGGCTATGTGTCCATGACAGATGGATGATGAGTATTTGAGCAGAGAGGTGAGAAACAATGAGAGAGGACATCCAGCCTACATACTACAAGGCTAAGGTTGTTTGCAACTGCGGCAACGAATTTGAGACAGGATCTACGAAACAAGAGATACACGTCGAGATCTGCTCAAAGTGCCATCCCTTCTACACAGGACAGCAGAAGGCAGTTCAGACCCGCGGTGCTATCGATAAATTCAATCGTAAATACGGTCTTGCAAATAACTGATAATTGTCATGTAAAAGGGTTGAGATTAGTTTACTGGTCTCAACCTTATTTAGTTTGGTAAGGGATCTTTTCGAAAGGGGAAGGATATGAAGGCATCCGGAATCGGCGGTCAGGCCGTTATGGAAGGCGTTATGATGAAGAACGGCGACAACTATGCAGTTGCCGTACGCAAGAACGAAGAGGAAATCGTTGTTGAGAAAAGAGAACACGTCAGCCTTACAAAGAGGATCAAATTTTTCGGACTTCCGGTGATAAGAGGGGTTATCATCTTTGGTGAGTCACTCGGAGTGGGCGTTAAGACACTCACATATTCCGCGCGCATTTATGAAGAAGAAACGGAAGGAGATTCGCCGAAAAAGGATGATCCCAAGTCGAAGACCAAAGAAGATGCGGTAATGGCCGGGACGGTAGTCCTTTCAGTTCTTATTGCCGTTGCTCTTTTTATGATGTTTCCTTATTTTGCGTCAAGACTTCTCGCAACGGTGATCGAATCCGAATTTTTGCTTGCTTTGTGCGAGGGGATCATAAGAGTAACGTTATTTGTAGTCTATATCGCTTCAATATCGCTCATGAAGGACATCAAACGTGTTTTCATGTACCACGGAGCGGAACATAAATCCATTAATTGCGTTGAAAACGGCTTCCCGCTCACGGTTGAGAACGTCAGAGCCCAATCGAGGGAACACAAGAGATGCGGAACAAGCTTCATGCTTTATGTTATGGTTCTCTCCGTTCTCTTCTTTATGTTCATCAGGTTTGACAATTCATGGCTTCGTATCATCGCAAGGCTTGTTCTTATTCCTGTTATTGCAGGTGTGTCATACGAATTTATCAGACTTGCGGGCAGAACGGAGAACCCCGTGATCACAGCGCTTTCGAAGCCCGGGCTTCTGCTCCAGAGGCTTACCACCAGAGAACCCGACGATGACATGATCGAGGTTGCCATCACGAGTGTCGAGGCTGTGTTTGATTGGAAAGAATTTGTGGATTCCTTTACCGATAAGGAGCGCTCGGCAAAAGCAACGGCTGACGTCGAGGTTGCAGGCACACCTGTCGCTTCGGAAGCAGAAGAAAAGCTTGCGGAAAAATCGGAAGGAAAGACAGCCGACAAACCGGATAAAGGCACCGGTAACAGGAATAAAAAGAAGCACAAAAAGCATAACAGACCTGACGAAGCAGCGGTTGAGGTAACAGCTGAAGCATCGGTGGTCGCAAATGTCAGGATCGGAGGAATTGCGGATCCCATTCAGGATCTGGATGATGATCTCGATTTTGCTGTTCTCGGAGTGGATGACGACGAACCCGAAACCGGGGCTGTCGAAGAGCCGATGGATGAAGCTGAGGCGGAGAGAACCGAGTCCGTAACGGATGGATCGGAGACGGTTGAAACCGCATCGGAACCGGAGAAAGCCGAGGCTCGGGAAGCCGCATCGGAACCGGAGAAAGCCGAGACTCAGGAAGCTGCATCCGAACCGGAGAAAGCCGAGACTCAGGAAGCTGCATCGGAACCGGAGAAAGCCGAGACTCAGGAAGCTGCATCCGAACCGGAGAAAGCCGAGACTCAGGAAGCTGCATCCGAACCCGTGGAAGCTGAAGCTCAGAAAGCCGCATCAGAAGCGGAAGAAGCAAAGGATGAAGACGGTGACAATCTCGGTTATTTCAGAGGCAGGAGATCTCCCGGAAAGAAGAACACCGGGATGGACAGAGCTCCGGAACCCACAAAGGGTGTAAACCATAGAGCGCCCCTGGAAGTGGAGAAACGGGCTGTCATCGTTGAAGATGATGACGAGGACGATGAGATCCTTAAAGGACTCGACAGATATTTTGTTAACAAAAACAAGAAGGACTGAGCTTTATTGACGTACCGAGAATACCTGGACAAGGCGACCACAGAGCTTAAAAACGCAGGAATAGAGGATCATACTTCATGTGCGCGGATAATGATCTGCGAGGCATCGGGTCTTGGTATGGCGGCAGTGCTCCTTCATGAACATGAACAGGTTCCGGAGGCTTATGCGAAACGTTTTGAGGAATTTCTCTCAAGACGTGTAAAACGTGAGCCTCTTGAATATATTTTAGGGCATACATCCTTTATGGGTCTTGAGATCCTTTGCTCGAAGGAATGCCTGATTCCGAGATTTGACACGGAGATACTCGCGGAACACGTCCTCGCCGAAACGCAAAAAGCAAAAGAAAGATGCGGAGCCGTCGGGCGGATTCCGAGGATCCTTGATATATGCACCGGAACCGGATGCATTGGCATTAGTGTTGCGGCGCTTTCCGGGATTAACGAGGTAACGCTCTCGGATATATCCGGGGAGGCTCTCATGCTTGCAGGAAAAAACGCCGTGAAATGCGGAGTTAGGGCAGAGCTTGTTCTCTCCGATCTTTTTGACTCGATCGAAGGAAAATACGATATTATTACGGCCAATCCACCTTATATCGGAAGCAAACGGATCGAAGAACTCGAACCGGAGGTGGCTGTGTATGAACCCCGTCTCGCGCTTGACGGAGGAGAGGACGGACTCTTATTTTACAGGCGAATAATGGCATGCGCTCCGGACCATATGGCAAAGGGCGCATTTTTGGCGCTTGAAACGGGTGATGAGCAGACCGACGCGGTCGCGTCCATGATGGAGGCTGCCGGGATGACAGGCATTAAGGTGCTTAAAGATCTGGCGGGGCTGCCCAGATGCGTCAGTGGGTATCGGCGTGACAGCGTTTTGGAATGATTTGAGGAGTGTTTTTATGAATATTTACGAAAAGCTTGAAGATATCGCGCTCAGGTACGGAGAAGTGCGCGATGAACTGTCTTCTCCCGGTGTGGCATCGGATCAGTCGCGTTTTAAGAAGCTTATGAAGGAGGAATCTGAGCTTTCTGTTATCGCATCTAAATACGAGGAGTTTAAGAAGGTTCGTAAGGATATAGAAGATACGGCTGCCATGCTTGAGAGCGAGACGGATCCGGAAATGAAGGAGCTTGCGAAAGAGGAGCTTCAGAGTGCAAAAGAACGGGAACAGGATCTTGACGGAGAACTCAGGATACTTTTGCTTCCCAAGGATCCCGATGACGGTAAGAACGTTATCGTTGAGATAAGAGCCGGCGCGGGAGGAGACGAGGCTGCTCTTTTTGCCGGAGATCTCTTCAGAATGTATCAGAAGTATGCCGATTCAATGCGCTGGAAAACTGAAATGGTCAGCTTTAATGAGAACGGAATCGGCGGTTACAAAGAAATAGTGTTTATGATTAACGGTCAGGGAGTGTTTTCAAAGCTTAAATACGAGAGCGGAGTGCATCGCGTACAGCGCATCCCCGTGACGGAATCGGGAGGTAGGATTCACACATCGACGGCCACTGTGGCAATACTTCCCGAGGCCGAAGAGGTTGAAGTGAATCTGGACATCAACGATTGCAAATTCGATGTGTTCAGAGCATCGGGCAACGGCGGGCAGTGTGTCAATACGACAGACTCGGCGGTACGGCTGACACATATTCCCACAGGAATCGTGATCTCATGTCAGGACGAGAAGTCGCAGCTTAAGAACAGGGACAAGGCATTAAAGGTTCTGAGAGCAAAGCTTTATGAAATCGAACTTGAGAAGGCGCATGAAAAGGAAGCCAGCAACAGGCGAAGCCAGGTCGGAACCGGAGACCGCTCGGAAAAGATCAGAACGTACAACTTCCCTCAGAGCAGATGTACAGACCACAGGATCAAGCTTACCCTGTATTGTCTTGAGGACGTTATGAACGGA
Organism: Lachnospiraceae bacterium; assembly: GCA_016281275.1. Classification (GTDB taxonomy): domain Bacteria; phylum Bacillota; class Clostridia; order Lachnospirales; family Lachnospiraceae; genus RUG11977. The sequence continues at coordinate 21,703 of JAEEIH010000044.1, forward strand.
GATCTTACGGAGCTTCTGGACAGCCTTAGCGCTGCGGACCGGGCAGAGAAGCTTTTACATCTTGGAGAATGACTGCCGGATGAGGAGACTTACCGATGTGTCGGAGCTTGAGAGACCGGCAGGACGAAGAAGCCGCTTTATCAGCGCTGAATGCGGTCATTGCTTCAAAAGAGGTTGATTATGAGTCAGATGATTGAGAGTAATGCCAATAAAAAGATCAAAGAGCTCGCAGCTTTGCAGCGTTCAAAAAAAGAGCGCACGCAGGCCGGGCTTTTTGTGCTTGAGGGGGATCGTATCATCAGGGATGCAATAACGACCCGCAGAGAGCTTGTGGATACAGTTTTTGTGAGCGCAACGTATGCTTCCGAAAGGGGTTTGCCCGTCGATGATGCCGTGATCGTTGCGGACAGCGTTTTAAGCCATGTGTGTGAAACTGTGACAGACCAGGGGATTCTTGCTACGGTACGTGAGAAACCGCTCGTGCGTGACGTGGGGGAGCTTTTGTCCGGAGACAGACTTCTTGTGCTCGAAGACATTCAGGATCCCGGAAACCTCGGAACGATCATAAGAACGGCGGAAGCAGCAGGTATCGATTCGGTCATCATGAGCGCTGCGACCACCGACGTATTCAGTCCGAAGGTGGTCCGTTCGACCATGGGATCGCTTCTTCGTGTGCCTTTTTCATATTCGGACGACCTTCCGGGAACTCTCGAAGAAGTAAAGAAAAGCGGTCATACCGTTTATGCCGCGCATCTGAAAGAGGCCTCCGACATGAGAAAAACACCGTTCGACGCACGGTGCGCGATCATTATCGGTAATGAAGGGCGCGGAATATCAGATACTGTTGCGCAGCTTGCGGATAAAAGAGTGTTTATACCGATGCATGGAGAAGTTGAGTCCCTGAATGCCGCTGTTGCTGCGGCGATTCTTATGTATCATTGACCGGATCTGTTAACATTTTTACCCAAAAGAGACAAATGCGGTTCACCGAACTGACACAAAATTGATATATAACAAGGAAATACAGAGAGAAAAGGGGCGGACAAATGCCGCCTCAAACGAAAGGATTTAAAGTGCTTGAGGTAAAAAACGTTAAAAAAGTATATGGAAATCATATAGCGCTTAAAAGTCTCTCGTTTACGGCGGAAGACGGAAGGATAGTCGGTTTCCTCGGACCCAACGGCGCGGGAAAAACGACGGCAATGAACATATTCAGCGGCTTCTTTGCGCCGACCGAGGGAAGCGTAAAGATTTGCGGCTTTGATCTGCGACATGACAGAAAACCGGCATTGATGAATACGGGGTATCTTCCGGAAAATCCTCCGCTTTACCCGGAAATGACCGTGAAGGAATATCTTTGTTTTTGCGCGGGTCTGAAGGGTCTGTGCGGAATGAAGGGTCGCGCGGAGGCAGAAAGGCTCTCGGAACTGACAGGAACGGTTTCCGAGGCGCATAAACTCATCGGACAGCTTTCAAAGGGAACAAAGCAGCGCGTTGCTATCGCCGGAACACTTGCGGGGGCTCCCGGGCTCCTTTTGCTCGATGAACCGACAAACGGACTCGATCCCGGGCAGACCGCGGCTTTTAAGAGACTGCTGACAGATCAGAAGAAAGCCGGAGCAACGGTTATCGTAAGTTCCCATATATTGTCGCAGATCAGCGCTGTTTGTGATGAAATGCTCATCCTTAACCGCGGTCGCTTGATCGCTTCAGGAACAGCATCGTTTTTCGAAAAGAAGCTTTCGGGGGACGGAAAATTAAGGCTCGACATTCCGGCTTCCGGGCAAGAGTGCGAGGCGGCTCTTAAAGCGCTCGGATCTTTCTGTGAGATCGTTTATGAAGGAAAGGCCCCGTCGGGAGCAAGTACGTTTGTGATCACCGAACACGGCAAAGACATTAGAAAGGAACTTTTTGATGCGGTTGCCGCAGCGGGACTCTATATAGAACGCCTTGTCCCCGCGGGAAGAACGCTCGAGGAGATCTATCTCGGAATGATCGAAGCCTCGGAAGCTGAATTTGAAAAGGCACAAAAGAGGGTCGAACAAAGACTAAAAGAAAGAGAAGAGAAAGGAGCAGATGATGAAGACGATTTATTCTAAAGAAATCAAATCGTACTTTAATTCTTTCTCGGGATACCTTTTTCTTGTCTTTTTCCTGATATCGGAGGGACTGTATCATTACATCTATAATTACATTTATGCATCGGCGGACTATCCGTACACTCTCGAGGCGTCGAGTCTGTTGCTCATTTTTTTCCTGCCGATCATCTGTGTGAGGATGTTTGCTCAAGAGAGAAAGCTGGGAACCGACAGACTTATCTTTACATCTCCGGTGTCGGTGTCAAAAACGGTATTGGCGAAATACCTCGCTTCATTGTCCATGGTCTTGGCGGGCTGCGTACTTATCTCTTATCATCCTCTTGTAATGTCGGGTTACGGCGAGGTTAACCTTAAAAGTGCGTACTGGGGTCTTTTTGTATTTGCGCTTTTCGTTTCGGCCATGATGTCTTTGGGCATGTTCGTATCGTCGCTTTTTTCGGCGGAGCTTGTTGCGGGAATAGTGACATTTGCAGTGATGATGTTTGTGTCATTACTCGATCCCTTTATAGAAATGCTTCGTGGGTACGGAATAGAACTCCCTACCGGAATATCGCCACTCTCGCATTTGCATGAGGGACTTGCCGGCCGAGCGTCACTTACAGATGTCGCATATTTCTTAATTCTAAATTTAATATTCCTTATTGCCACCGTTGTTGCCGTCCGCAGCGGAAAAAGTGATAAAAACAGTCGTGAAAGGCTCAAAAATGCCGGATTATACGCTGCTTTGACAGTTGCTTTGATATGCTTCAACCTTCTGGCAAACTGTCTTGACATTCATGTCGACTTAACGGTCGGAGGTCTTTATTCTCTTGAGGATTCAACTGTAGAATACCTTGAAGACTTTAAGGACCGTGTTACTGTGACATACGTCACGGGAGAGAATGACGAAGAAAAGGTATTCAGTGATATAATGGAGGGCTTTACCGATGCCTGTGACAATATCGAATATGTTGTCGCAACAGAAGGCGAATCCCTCGCTCTTATCGGTAATAAAGGACTTACATCGCAGTTCGGAAGCGGTTTTTTGGTTGAGGATCATGATACCGGACTTGAAAAGTTCGTCGACATCGGAGAGATGATCATCTCGACGATGGATTATAACACTATGGCATACAAGATTACCGGAGTTGATTTTGAGGGCAGGATGCTTTCGGCTCTTTCTTATGTTGAAGGTTCGACCCGCCCGGAGGTAAAGCTTCTTACGGGGCACGGAGAGGAAGAGCTTTCGCAGGGTTTTGTTGCCGTGCTTGACCGTGAAGGACTCGGACATGGCTTTGTTTCTCCGGCATCCGAAGAAAACCTTGACGGCTGTGATGCTCTTGTGATATATGCTCCCGTCAAGGATCTCACCGAGGACGAATACGACGCTGTTCTCGAATATCTCCTTCGGGGCGGTTCCGTCATGATCTTTACCGATCCTTCGGCGGGAAGCCTCCCGAATCTTGAGTCGCTTATGCGTCATTACGGCATAGACAGCGATCCCGGAAAGATGATAGGAGAAAACGATCCGGAACACTTCACCTCCGCGAGCTCGATGGAGCTTTTGCCCATTCTTTGCGACGGGGCACTTGAAACCGACATCAGAAAAGGAAGCATGATCGTGTGTCCGTACGCGTCGCCCATCAGGATGAGAAGCAATATCGGTGAAAACGTGGAGGTAACACCGATCCTTAAGACATCCGATGAGGCAACAGTAATCTGGTATGCCGAAGACGATGAAACCGAAGGGGAAACTGAGAACGGGCCCTTCTATGTGGGAATTAAGTCGCGTGAAACATATGCCGACGGGACCGACAGCGAAATGATAGTTTATTCGAGTCCTTATCTGGCTTCTGACATGTTCCTCTGGAACGGTCCGTACGTGAATGAAAGACTGACGGTCGCAAGCATCATGGAGCTTGCGCCGTACAAGAGCCCCGTGCTCGCGCCCGTCAAAAATGTTGAGAACGCAGTACTCGCGCTTTCATCGCAGGAAAGCACGCTGATAGGAATCCTCTACATCGGTCTGATACCGGCGGTCATATTTATCGGCGGATGTCTCAGACTGATGCGGAGAAGAAAGCGCTATTGATGATAAAACGCAATTCCATTATACTGATTAGTTGGGATACGTAGTATTGAAAAAGGAACGATCATTATGAGTATAGAATCGGTTAAATTCAGGGGACGACATCATTCTCACAGAGCGATTATGTTTCTGACGACGGGAATTGTCTGCCTGGTCGCCGTTCCGGTACTGTCGATCGTGAGTATCATCACGGAAGGAACGGAAGACATTTTCGGAATAACGGGCATTGCCGGTCTTATCATGTCGGTACTGGGCATCGTGATGAGCGTTCTGTCCATGAAGGAAAGAGATATATTTATTAAGGATTCGGTGGTCGGGATCGTGATCAATTCTGTTTCTGCCCTGATTTATCTGATTCTTTATATAAGGGGAATGATAATATGAAGCTTATTAAAAAGAAGGCCTGTCGTCTTGTCGCTGTGTGTGCGATCGCGCTCACGGTAATTGCGGGCGCTCCTTTTTTGGATACGGATGTTTCGGCGTCCACGGTCAAAGGAGTCGTTACGGCATCCGAACTTCGTGTGAGAACCACGCCCGATATGAGTAATAACGACAATATCCTCTTTAAGGATGATAAGCAGGTGCTTTTGAAGAAGGATCAGGAGATCACGGTCATCTCGGCTTCGGGAGAATGGTATCATATCCGCGCGGTTGTCGACGGAGAGATAATTGAGGGTTATTCAAATTCGGCGTACGTGAGTGTTGACGGCGATCCTGCCCGGGAGACGATAGCGGACGGAGTTGTTACGGCCGTTGAGCTCAATGTCAGAAGGGGACCCGCAACCACGTACGGAAAGATTGAGTACGGTGAGTCCACCCTCGTCCTCAAGCAGAACGAAACGGTAAAGGTGCATGCCGTATATGACGGTTGGTATTATATCACGTATTCTGACGGGAAAAAGAATTATAACGGTTTCTGTAACGCAAGCTATATCTCGGTCGATGGGGACGTTCAGCTCTGCGCTCTCTCGGATGCGGAGCTTGAAAGCTTTCTTGTTATGCCGTCGGGCTCGGGAAGTGATTCGCAGGAGAAGACGGACAAGAAGGAGAAGGATAAAACCGAAAAAGAAGACGGCAAAAAGAGTGATAAGGAAAGCAATGATGACATAAAGGACAAGGAAGAAAAGAAAGAAGAACCCGCGGAGGTGATTCCCGACGGGTATGTACAAGTTGAAAGAATAATTAATTCCAAATTTAATTTAACAGGCACGGTTACCGCAGCCAAGCTTAACGTAAGACTTCTCTCTAAGAAAAGCAGCGATGTGGTCTGCGTACTTAACAAGGATGACAAAGTTGCCGTGATCAATTCTGTTACGGTGACTACGGGCAAAAAAACCGACAACCCCGTGAAAACGCGTTGGTACAGGATCGTGGTTCCCGAGGAAGGTTCTTTCAGAGTCGGTTATATCATGGAGGACTACGTCGAGATTGATTTCTCCGACGGGCTTGCCGCGACGACAAAATATGACAAGCAGCAGATGAAGGTCGATCCCGACAAGAAGACTGTGGTTAAGAACCCGAAGAAAAAGAAACTGAAGATCGCAAAGGGCGAAACCGTCACGATCATCGGCGAAAAGGCGGATGCATCGGGGAAAAAGTATTATGAGGTAACATACACGGTCGGAGAAAATGAATATACCGGATATATCCTTTCTACGGATCTCAATCTTACGCGTGTCGTTCCCCAATATACGGTGAGGTTCCTTGTTCCGATCGAAGAAACAAGCAAGGTTGAAGAAATTGAAGGCACGGAAGTCAAGGTTGTATATGCATTTGATGGAGCGAATGCGATAGCTGTCAATGCCCCCGCGCTTATGATGCATGAGACGGCCGCATGGGCGACTCCCGTTGTCAGGGATGCAAAGGACAATCCCGTGATGATCTACACCGGTGATTCGCTTGAAGTGCTCGACACGGTTCTCGAAGGCGACACGCTTTGGTGTTATGTGCGTGTGATGTACGGAGGTAAGGAATATAAGGGTTATATTTCAAAGGAACATGTTGCGCCCGATCCCTCACTTAAGCTCATGAGCGATGAAGAAGAAGACGAACTCAGCGGTCTTACCGCAAACAGTTTCGAGGCAAAGCTTGTGGCGGAGGGTTTTCCCGAAAGCTATAAGGATGCTCTGAGGACTTTACACGAGCTTTACCCGCTGTGGGAATTTAAGGCATTTCACACCGGTCTCACGTGGAAAGACGCCATCGACAATGAGGCTGTCACAGGAAAAAATCTCATACCGAATTCGAAGAGCATCGAGTGGAAGTCGCTTGAACCCGGAGCCTACAGCTACAAGACCGATTCGTTTGTAGTTTTTGACGGCTCAACGTGGGTTACGGCTTCGCGCGATGCGATTGAATATTATATGGATCCGCGCAACTTTCTTCAGGAAGACACGATCTTCCAGTTTGAGCTTCTTTCGTACACTCCCGCAACGCAAGGCGCGGAGGCGGTCGACGGAATTCTCAAAAATACCGCAATGAGCGGGACAACATATGATTACAAGGATTCGGACGGCAACAAAAGAAGTATTTCCTTTACCGATACGTTTCTGATGGCTGCCGAATATTCGGGCGTGAGTCCGCTTCATCTTGCCTCGCGCGTGAAGCAGGAGGTTACGCTCGGCGCGAATGCCATGAGCAACAGCGTTACCGGTACGGTGAAGGGTTATGAAGGACTCTACAATTACTACAATATCGGAGCTTATCACAGCACGGAAGCCGGAGGCGCTATCAGGAACGGTCTTACGTTCGCGAGGGACGGTTCGGCGAATCCCACTACCAACATAAACTGTCTTATCCCGTGGAACAATCAGCTGCGTTCCATAATCGGGGGCGCATACTATATCGGCAACAATTACATAAACCGCGGTCAGAACACAATCTACCTTCAGAAATTCAACGCAACCGCCACGAGCACGTACATGCATCAGTATATGGCCAATGTCGAAGCGCCGTGGGCTGAAGGTCGCAGGGTTTTCACCGCATATGAGGACCCGGTTGGAACTCCCATCGTTTTTATGATCCCTGTTTATCAGGACATGCCGGAGACCGCCGCGCCTTATCCTGCCCACAAGGACAATCCGAACAACTGGCTTAAGAGCCTGAAACTGTCGGATCAGGACGGCGGCAAGCTTACGCTCACCCCCACGCTGAACAATTCTTCCGACGAGGAGTACTCGATCGTTGTTGAAGGCGATGTTTCCGAGATCAAGATAAATGCCACTCCCGTGAGTTCTCTCGCCAAGGTTATCAGTGACAAAAGAGTGACGCTGTCGGACGGAATGAACAGAGTTGTGGTTTCGGTACAGGCTCAGAACGGGGATGTTAAGGAATTTATCATCAATATCTTCCGCGAGAGTGGTACGAAGAAGGAAAAGAAGGACAAGGAAAAGTCCGAAAAAGAGCAGGATGAAAGTCCGGAAGAATCCGGATCGGATACATCGCAGCCCGAGGGGACGGATGAAGAAAACGACGGGACGGCTCTTGAGGGCAACGAAGGTGAAAACGACGGGACGGCTCTTGAGGGCAACGAAGGTGAAAACGACGGAACGCCTTCAGGCGATAATGAGGACGGAAACGGCGAACTGCTCCCCGACGGTACTGAGAGCGGGGGAGGCGAACTGCTCCCCGACGGCACTGAGAGCGGGGGAGGTGAACTGCTCCCCAAGGGTATTGAGGACGGAACCGGAGATACAGCATCCGTGGGAACGGATGACGGAACCGACGTGACCGGATCGGACGGGACGGCTTAAGTAAGGTCGGAATCGGATCACATCGGACAATGGTTTGAAAGGAAGTAGGAAGAAATGAGAAAGATAAGCGTTCTGTTCGCCGCGCTTGTTTTAACGGCAGCGACGGTGGCGCTGGCGCCGACGGAGAGGGCACAGGCTGCCAGTGTTTCGGCAGCGTTTGTGAAGGTTGCGCCAGAATCGGATATTCGTGTAGAGGATATGGTAAAGCTCGAACTCAGGTTCAACGCCGACGTTGAGATCGGGGCAGTCGAGGTTTATGTGGCATATGACAGCGAAAAGTTTGAATATATTTCCGGTCCCGATTGCGTGCTCGGGGGAGAGGGTGTGCTGAGGATCAGCGATCCCGGAACATCGAGCTACAGCACAAAACGAAATTATTTGCTTTATTTCAAAGCGATCGCGATGGGCGAGAGCGAATTTTCAATACGAAGCAATCCCGAAATATATGATGCGAACGACGGAGACGCGATGTCTGTTTCGTCGCAACCCTTGACACTCACCGTACTTGCGGGAACAACCGCATCGTCCGATGCAAGTCTCGCGCAACTCAAGGTAGGAAGCGCGGTGCTTTCACCCTCGTTTGATCCGCAGATAAAGGATTATAACGTTCATGTCGAAAACTCACTCGTCAAGCTCGCCGTTTCGGCATTGGCAAACGATCCTCTCGCCGCGGTCACCGTTGAAGGTGCGGACGAGCTTAAAGTCGGAAGCAACAGGATCACCATCAATGTCACCGCCCCGGACGGAACCGAGAATAAATATGTGATATACTGTGTGAGAGAAGAAGCTCCCGTTGAGGAAACGCAGGAAACCGAGACCGATGAAAAAGAGGCAGAGGAAAAGAAGATAGAAGAAGAGCCGAAGGAGCATGAGCAGGCTTTTTACGTGACGGAGCAGGACGGAAAGTCGATGCTCATTGCCGACACTCAGTACGAAGTTATGGAAACCGATGCCGGTATCAAACCGCCTGAAGGATTCTACAGAACAACGATCCTTATCAGCGGATATACCATAACGGCGTTTTCACCGGTACCGGACGGAACTCCCGAGTATCTCCTTCTTATTCTCAGAAAAGAGGGAAACGATCCGGGGCTTTACGTATATGACAGAATAGAGAAGACGATTCAAAGATACGGACTTCTAAGCAACGGGGAACCGACCGGGATTGTTAAAGATGAAAAGGAAGCCGATAAAAACGCGCCCGACCCCGAAGCTGTGGAAAAAACCGTAAATACTCTCTCGACCGTGATCGCGGTGCTTTCGGGAGTGTGTATGTTGCTTCTTATCATAACCATCAGGGTGATCTTCAGAAGAAGGAGAAGGGCACCCGAAAATATCGAGCCTAAATCAGCCGGCAGAAGCAGACGAACGTCGGCCGGGAAACGGAGAAGAACATGATCTGTGACATATGCAGGAAAAATAAAGCCACCATCATATACACAGAGGTGATAAACGGAGAGAAGAACCAAACATGCTTGTGCGATGAGTGTGCGGTTAGCATGAACCTTCAGGGACTCGGAAAGAATAACAAATCGGATACACCCATGGGCAGCATCCTTTCCGGAATTCTTTCGAGTTACATGGAAAGATACATCGAAAACAAGACCTCGGATAATTCAAGCAAGGCGGTCTGTCCTACATGTGGGATGAGTTTTTCAACGTTTATGAGGGAAAGGCTTCTCGGTTGTCCGGACTGCTACAGCACGTTTTCTGTGGTTATAGAAAAACAGCTCAAGTCTGTTCAACCCGGAACCTCTCATGTAGGCAAAGTGCCCGTAAACGCCACTGTTTACGAACTGAAAAAGGTCGAACCGGGTCCGGAAAAGGTACTAAAGACCCAAAACGGGAATACCGCGCCGTCGTCTAAAACCAAATCCGCAGGCAAAACCACGGACATAGGGGAACTAAGGCTCCAAATAAAAGAAGCGGTCCAAAAAGAGGATTTCATGCTTGCAGCAAAGCTACGTGACAGGATCAAAGAGCTTGAAAACACGGAAAAGGATAAAGGTCCGGATGTGAAAAAAAGTAAAAAAAGCGCAAAAAAGCCAAAGAATAAATAGCGTTCGATGGGAAAAAGACATGAAAAAAAAGATCACCAAATGGTACATGGAAAAAAATGAGCATGATGATGTGATAGTATCATGCAGAGTGAGGCTCGCGAGAAATCTGAGCGGATACAACTTCGGACGGCTTCTTTCAAACGAGGATGCCGGAAAGCTTGTCGACAGTGTACGTTCCTTTAAGGGTGAAATTGAGGGCAGAGAGGATAAGCCTTATTATTCCTGCGCTCTCAATAATCTCGGAATGCGCGAAAAGCAGGTTCTTCTTGAAACACATGCCATAAGTCCCGACATTTTCACCAAGGAGCAGCCGACCGGTCTTATCCTCAGCGAGGACGAGTCGGTGAGTATAATGATCAACGGTCGCGATCACATCAGGATTGCTGCTGTTACGACAGGAAGTAACATGAAAAAGGTTGCTTCGGTGGCAAACAGGATCGACGATATGATGGATCGCAGATTTAAGTACGCTTACGGAGAAAAGTACGGTTATCTTACCAGCAGCCTTGCGGATGTGGGAACGGGGCTTAAAGCCTCGTACATGCTCTTCCTTCCGGCTTTGACGACAGGTGGAAAGCTCAGTTCCATAGAGACGGAGCTTGCAAGGTTCGGTCTGATGATCAAAGGGGTGTACGGAGACGGCAACAAAAGCCCGGGGTATCTGCACAGGTTATTCAACCGCAGAACGATCGGTCTTACAGAGTCCGATATCTACGAGAGTCTTGAGGTGATAGTCAGTCAGATAGCCGATCTTGAGAAGAAGACGCGGCGCGAGTGGTACGAAAGAAACCGCAGCGATATTGAGGACAAAGTTTTCCGTTCCTACGGCGTTCTTAAATATGCAAGGTCGCTTGAACTCAAGGATGCGATGACGCTCCTTTCGCAGATAGAGCTCGGAAGATTTCTGGGGATCATTGAACCTGCGAGTGCAAGATTTGACATTCACAGACTGATGATTGAAATTCAGCCCGCCATGCTTGCCGCATCCTTCACCGGCGAAGATACGGAGATCGCCATGGAAAAGATCAGGGCTGCATATATACGTAAAAAGCTTCCGAAGATAATAACCGAAAAAGAGGATTGAATTATGGAATACAAATTTACCGAGCATGCGCAATTGGCGCTCAATCAGGCAACACAGGCCGCGGTCACACTCGGACACGGCGGTATCGGCACCGAGCATCTTCTCATCGGACTTCTCCGTTCGGGAGGAGTGGCCGCAAGAGTACTCGAGGAGAATCTTGTCGATGAGGAGAAGATCGTCGAGCTTATTAACCAGCTTATTTCTCCACAGGCAGGCGTGAGCTATGCGGAGTCGAACAAGCTGACACCCCGTGCGCGCAAGATACTTGACAATGCCTTTGCGGAGGCTGTGGGGATGCGTGCCGAAAGGGTAGGTACGGAGCACATTCTTATCGGGCTTTTGCGCGAAAATGACTGTATCGCGGTCAGACTTCTCAATACCATCGGGGTCAACATACAGAAGGTCTATATCGATCTTCTTACGGCTTTGGGCATCGATATACATAAAGCAAAAAGCCAGATGAAGGCATCGCAGGGCAAGGCGGGTTCCATGACTCCGACTCTCGATCAGTACAGCAGGGACCTGACAAAGCTTGCGGCTGACAGAAAGCTCGATCCCGTCATCGGAAGAGCGACCGAGATAGAGAGAGTTATCCAAATCCTCTCGAGACGTACAAAAAACAATCCTTGCCTTGTGGGTGAACCCGGCGTCGGCAAGACCTCCATCGTTGAGGGACTTGCGCAGAGGATCGTGAGCGGCGATGTCCCCGATCCCATCAAAGGAAACCGGCTTGTGACGCTCGATCTTTCGGGAATGGTGGCGGGTTCCAAATACAGAGGCGAATTTGAAGAGAGGATAAAACGTGTCATCTCCGAGGTTATCAATGCCGGAAATGTCATTCTTTTCCTTGATGAGCTTCACACGATCATAGGCGCCGGCGGCGCGGAGGGCGCACTCGATGCCTCCAATATCCTGAAACCCTCGCTTTCGCGCGGAGAACTTCAGCTTATCGGAGCGACAACTCTCGACGAATACAGAAAACACATTGAGAAGGACGCCGCTCTTGAAAGAAGATTTCAGCCCGTTACCGTTGAAGAGCCTTCTCCTGAGGATACCGTCCTTATCCTCAAAGGCATCAGAAAGGCTTATGAAGATCATCACCACGTCAGCATTACGGATGAGGCCATTGAGGCCTGCGTGAAGCTTTCAAACAGATATATCTCAGACCGTTTCCTTCCCGACAAGGCGATAGACCTCATGGACGAGGCTTCCTCACGTCTCGCTCTTTCTGCCTACCGTACGATGCCCAAGATCAAAAAGATTGACGAGAAACTCAAAAGTCTTGATGAAGAAAAAGAAAACGCAATAATAAATGAAGAGTTCGAAGCGGCAGCGGCCGTTAAGAAAAAGCAGAACAGGCTGCGTCGTGAGAAACAGAAGCTTGAGGAAGAACAGGCGCTCCTTCGCAGGGACAGGGTCCTTGAAGTGACGTTCTCGGAGGTGGCCGAGGTGGTTGCCGGCTGGACAAAGATTCCGGTCAAGAAACTCGAGGAGGAGGAGAGCGAAAAGCTGATGAAGCTTGAAGAAATCCTCCATAAGCGCGTGATCGGACAGCAGGAGGCCGTTTCGGCGCTGTCGAAAGCCATCAGAAGAGGAAGAGTCGGTCTTAAGGATCCGAATCGTCCGATCGGGTCGTTTTTGTTCCTCGGACCTACCGGCGTAGGTAAGACAGAGCTTTCGAAAGCTCTTGCCGAGGCACTTTTCGGAACCGAGGATTCCATGATCAGAGTCGATATGTCGGAGTACATGGAAAAGCACAGTGTTTCGAAGATGATCGGCTCGCCTCCCGGATATGTCGGATACGATGAGGGCGGTCAGCTCAGTGAGAAGATCAGAAGGCATCCTTACAGCGTGGTTCTTTTCGATGAGATCGAGAAGGCGCATCCCGATGTGTTCAACCTTCTTCTGCAGGTGCTTGACGACGGTCATGTTACCGATGCGCAGGGACGAAAGGTAAGCTTTAAGAATAGTGTCATCATCATGACGTCAAACGCCGGAGCACAGAGGATCATATCGCCGAAGACTCTTGGATTTGCGACAAGCGCGGATGCGGACGCCGACTACAAAAAAATGCAGGAAGGCGTTATGGATGAGGTCCGCAAGCTTTTCAAACCCGAATTTCTCAACAGAATAGACGAAACGATAGTGTTCCACGCTCTTAACAGGGACGAGATCAAGCAGATTGTCGGTATCATGTGCGGTACGGTTGCCAAAAGAGCACTTGAGGAGATGCAGATCAAGATCAGGATTGACAAGACCTTTACGGAATTTATTGCCGAAAAGGGATTTGACGAGAAGTACGGCGCCAGACCGTTAAGGCGCGCCATCCAGACGGAACTTGAGGATATGCTTGCAGAGCGGATCCTAGACGGGACGGTGACGAGAAACAGCTCCGTTCTTGTGTGTTATGATGACAAAAAGAAAAAAACGATTTTTAAGAAACGTTAATGCTTCTTCTCTTTGACGTTTTAGTGACCATATGCTAAAATACCATTGATTGGATATAAGGAGGTTTTATTCTGATGAAGACGGTTGAAGCTCTCATAGAAAAGGAAAAAGACGGAACATTAAGCTTTGGAAACTACACACTTTCACAGAAATCAAAGGTTTCAGATTTTGCTCATGAAGGCGATCTGTATAAAGTTAAGACATTCAACGAGATCACCAAGCTCGAGAAGAACGGACTTTTTGTTTATGAATCCGTTCCCGGAACTTCAGTTTTCAATTTCTCGACCAACGGTGACGTTACCACATTTGGCGTGACGGGAAAAGAGGATGCTCAGATTACGCTTGAGCTTGAGCCCGACAAGGAATACGAGGTGTTTATCGATTCGGTAAATGCGGGTCGCATGAAGACAAACCTCGGCGGAAAGCTCGTGTTCAGCGTTGAGGCGAAAGAGGATACCGCTACCGAGGTTAAGATCAAACGTATGTAAGTAGTAAGTACCGTACCGAGAGAGTATGACAGATTCGGGTAACCCCGGGGGGTGCCTGTGGTCCGCGTTGCGGGAGAACTGTTTGGGTGCCTATACAGGCGGCAACGTCTGGATAAGCACCATTTTTATGCTGGTATAGAGGAGAGAACATGGCGAAAGACAAGACGGTCTTTTTTTGCAGAGAGTGCGGAAACGAATTTCCCAAGTGGATGGGTCAGTGTCCGGCATGTAAGGCGTGGGACAGCTTTGAAGAAGCGCCTGTACGGTCAGTCGGTTCGGGAAAATCAAACCAATCCCGCGGAAAAACGGGTGCGACACACCCCTCTGATCCCGTGAAGCTTTCCGTTATTGACAGGGGAGAAGAAGAAAGAGTACAAATCGGTATTTCCGAGCTTGACAGAGTTCTCGGAGGAGGAGTCGTAAAAGGTTCGCTTGTGCTTGTCGGCGGGGATCCCGGAATCGGAAAATCAACGCTCCTTCTTGAAGCTTGCGCAAAACTCGCAAGGAAGAAATTAAATCTTCTTTATATTTCCGGAGAAGAAAGCCTCAGACAGATCGGAATGCGAGCGGAAAGGCTGGGATGCGCCGATGACGACATCCTTTTTCTTGCCGAGACAAGCCTTGATGCGATTGAAGAGATCATTAACAGGGATAGGCCCGATGTAGTTGTGATCGATTCGATCCAGACCGTTTACAGAGAGGATATTTCGTCATCTCCCGGAAGTATCAGCCAGGTACGCGAAACGACGGGGGCGCTCATGCGTCTCGCAAAGAGCACTCCTGTGACGATTTTTATAGTGGGGCACGTGACAAAGGAAGGAACGGTTGCCGGACCCAGGATGCTTGAGCATATGGTTGATACCGTGCTTTATTTTGAAGGCGACGCATCTTCGCCGTACAGAATTCTCAGAGCCGTTAAGAACAGATTCGGTTCGACAAACGAGGTCGGTGTTTTTGAAATGGAAGGCGACGGTCTCAGAGAGGTTCGCAATCCCTCTGAGCACATGCTCGACGGCAGACCTGTCGGCGAACCCGGCTCGGTTATCGCGGCTTCCGTTGAAGGCACGAGACCCATTCTTGCCGAAATACAGGCGCTTGTCAGCAGGACGGGCTTTGCCATGCCGAGGCGTACTTGCCTCGGAATCGACGTGAACAGAGTGAACCTTCTTCTTGCAGTCATTGAAAAACGTATGGGGATTCAGCTTTCGGGCTGTGATGCCTATGTCAATGTGACGGGAGGGATGAAGATTAACGAACCGGCGCTCGACCTTGCCGTAGTGATGGCTCTTTTGTCAAGCGCAACGGATAAGGCACCCGGAGACAAAACGGTGATCTTCGGAGAGGTCGGTCTTACGGGAGAAGTCAGGGGAGTGAGCAGAGCGGCGCAGAGAGTGGTGGAGGCACAGAATCTGGCTTATGATTGCGTCATTATGCCGAGCGTCAATGTCAAGGACATCGGACCGCATTCGATAAGGGTTGTCGGTGTGGGACATATCAGAGAACTGAAACCTTTGCTTTTGGGAAACGAGAAAAATAAATCGTGAATTAATAAATGACGATCACAGGCAGAAATCTGCAAAAAAGACATACATAAAGGACAAGTAATGGGAAAGAACAGCCACAGAAACAAGAAGAAGGTCGCGCAGAAAAAACAGGAACGCATGAACAGCCTTATCGAGGAGAAGGTTGCAGAGCGAATGGAAGAAGAAAGCAATCCCTGGAAAGAACTGCGCAAGGAAATGGAGGAACGAAAGAAGAACCCCGCAGAAAAGTCTTCGGAGGCTGATTCATCGCGTTTGAAAACAAAGAAGATCGAACGAGCCGTTTTACAGGCCGAAAGGAGCAGAGAAGAAACACATAACAGACCGATTGAGTACAAAGAGATTCCCGTGTATGAGGAGAAACCGCCCGTTCGCCGTTATATGTACGATTCCACACGTACAAGGGACGATGGGGATAACCCGGAAAAAATCGCTAAAACAGCCGCCGCCGAAAAAGAAAGAGCCGAGATAAATGCCACATTTGAAGGCAGGAATAAGCCTGAAGAAAAAACAAAAAAAGTAAGCCTTTTTTCTGCGCTTGTCAGACTGTTTTCGGGTTCTCCGAAACCGCAGTATTCCGATGAAGATTCTTCGGGAGCAGGAGAAAAACAGTCTCCCCTCAAAGTAAAGGATGCACACGCCCCGACCGGAACCAAAGAAAAACAGTCACCAGCTGAAACAAAAGAAGCAAACATCCCGAAAGAAACCGAAGAAAAAAAATCAACTCCACAGACGGGAAATACGGTCACGGACACGGACGGAAGCAACCTCGCTGCGGTAACGGAGGAAAAAGCGATTCGGCCGGAAAGAAGACATCTTTCGAAAAGAGTCAAGAGGATTTTGACCGCCGTTGTTTCCGTGCTTCTGGTTTGCGTCCTCGTGACGGGATTTCTTGCGTTTAAATTCATGGTCAAGTACGGTTCGCTCAAATATCTGTACAATTACCGCAATAAAACACAGGGCAGCTTAAAACAGGAATATGATGAATCCGCATCACAGGGCGCGGATGGAGATGTTCCCCATTCGGTTCCGGAAACCGACCCCGAAAAGTTCGGAGTCAGGGAACAGATAGAATCGAAGGGCAAGATCGTGGAGACGATCAACAGAGATTACAAGATTAAATTCGATACAAAAAACGATCCCGAGTCGAATGCAGGTTTTTCAACCTTCAGGGGAAACTACAGACGTGACGCGTCGAGCGTTTCCACCGTTTCCGCAGGTGAAAGGACGCTTGTCGATTCCTGGGAGTATAAGACCGGAAAACTATTAAAGAACAACGGCTCCGATTATTGGTCGGGCAACGGATGGACGGGTCAGCCGCTTCTTGCAAAATGGGAAGACAGCGTGCGCGCGGGCATGAATATGTACGAAAGCGCAAAAAACAAGAACGGTCTGGTGGAGATTATATATCCCGGCATGGACGGACAGATCCATTTCCTCGACCTTGAAACGGGAGAAGAAACGAGACCCGTCATTAACGTCGGAATGACATTTAAGGGTACGGCTTCACTTTATCCGGGCGGAGTGCCCCTTCTTTTCTGCGGATGTGGGGATGCGCAGACCGGTCCGTTTGGCGAGAACGTTTCGCAGCGTTTCTACATATACAGCTTGATTGACGGAAGCCTGCTTTACGAAGGCGGCATGAATGACAGCTTTGCTCCGAGACAATGGCATGCCTATGACAGCTCGCCTCTCATAGATCCGGGCAGCGATACGCTCATCTATCCCGGAGAGAACGGTGTCATCTACACAATGAGGCTCAATACGGAATACAAAAAGGAATATTCTTCCGTAAGCATCAAGCCTTCGCCCATGATCAAGTACACATTTACGATCGAAAATATATACGCTGAGGACAAAAGGCTCTGGGGAAGCGAGTGCAGCGCGTGCGCATGGAACGGATATATCTTCCTCGGCGATAATGCGGGCATGTTTTATTGCCTTGATGTGAACGCCATGAAGATGGTCTGGATCACCGATCTCAAGGAGGATATAAATTCGTCGCCAATCCTTTCGTTTGAAGACGACGGAACATACATATACGTCGGAACCACTCTTAAGTACGGCTATAACGAGCACAGCATGGGAGAGGCGGCGATCTACAAGCTGAATGCCGTTACCGGCAGAACCGTCTGGAAGAAAGGCTATGAGGTCAATACGGTCAAGGGATATGCCGGCGGTGTTCTTTCGACGGGAGTACTCGGCAAAGGAGAGATCGGAGATTATGTGATCTATTCCGTTTCGAAGACTCCGTCTCTTGAGTCGGGTTATCTGGTCGCGCTCAATAAGAAGACCGGCCACGAGGACTGGAGGATCACGCTCGATATGTACTCGTGGAGCTCGACTATCCTCACGTATGACAACAGCGGCATGCCCCTCATTATACAGGGATGCCAGAACGGGGATCTGCTCCTGATCGATGCCAGGGACGGAAAAATATTGAACCGCCTTAATTTCGGCTCGGCGATCGAGGCAACCCCCGTAATGTACGCCGACAGGCTCGTCATTGCGGTGCGAGGAGAGAAGATCTACGGAGCGCAGCTCAAATAAAAGGGGAAAAAGAGATGAAGTGGTACAAATTCGGAGCCGTCGCGTTAACGGTCATACTGATGATCTTCAGCGCGACCCTTTGGAAAACGAAAGACGAGCATAAGGAGCTTGCGGTTGTGACCACCGCCGACGATCTCGCAGGAAAAAGGATCGGAGGCGTGCGGTCTTTCCTTGAACCGGAGGCGTCGGCTGTTTATTTCCAAAGCCTTATCGGACGCGAGATTTCTGCCTACAGGGAATATGATTCCTTTGATGAAGCCGTTGCCGGCTTAAAAAACGGAGATGTTGATGCTGTTTGGGCATGTGATGTGACGGCCGAATACGCGGTAAAAAAATACGGCGGGCTTGACATACTTGACAATAGTGATATGGCGGCCACCGCGAGACTTGCGCAACCGAGGTTCTCTTTTGCGTTCGCGATGCGAAGGGATAATGATAAGAACG
This sequence comes from Lachnospiraceae bacterium, assembly GCA_016281275.1. Taxonomy (GTDB): domain Bacteria; phylum Bacillota; class Clostridia; order Lachnospirales; family Lachnospiraceae; genus RUG11977. Next base: position 40,237 of record JAEEIH010000044.1, read on the forward strand.
TAAAAAAGGAACAGCAGAGATTTAATGATGCGATAAACAAACTCAGAAGTGACGGAACCGTCTCGAGCCTGTATAATGATTATATCAAAAACGGTGCCGCGGTAACGCAGTTTTACGAGGAGGATATGTGGAGCAGAACGGATCGCTTCAGGGATCTGCATGAGATGTCGGGTTCGATCGATGTCGGAATCACAGGAGCGGCTCCTCCGGTGGAGATAATAGACGAGAGCGGAAGACCTTGCGGATTCTGTGTGGCCTTTCTTGATGAACTTGCCTGCGAGCTTTGTACCGATATAAACATCAGGATTCTCGATACCGAAACGGCTTATTCCGAGCTTATGGCAGGAAAGGTGGATTACCTTTTTGCGAGTGCCGCCTCGGACAATACCACTCAGGAGGAAAAGAAATATCTGACCTCCGACGGGTATATGGTCATGAATAATTACAGATTTCTTGTGAGGAGCACGCAGGAGCCTTCACAGGAAGAAAACGAATTAACCGATTAAGGGATGTTTACCGACATTAAAAAGCAAAAATGCTGACAGGAGTAGAAACATGGGTCTTACGGATGCCGTTTATTCAAACCTCATTTCGGGGGGAGCGTATTTCAGGATAATAAAAGCACTCGCGGTCACTGTGATGATCACGGTTGCAGCCTGGATCATCGCCATGATCATAGGGATGATCTTAAGCTACATGACTTGTTATGAAAAAAAGGTGGTATCGGGTGTCGGACGTGCTTTCTGTTTTATTTTCAGAAGTGTTCCCGTTGTGCTGATAATCTGGCTCCTCTACTACAGTAAAGTCTTTGGCGGCAGTCTTTCGGCGATAGTTGCCTCGGCACTCGGGATCGGACTTTACGGAGCGGGCAGTTATTCGGAAATTTTGTCGAGAAGCGCAAAACGCGAGATGGCAGGATTCTCCGATAATATAAAAAGCAGCCTGCAGAAATCACATTTTACCGCGGTAATACCTGAAGCGGTGGAGAATTCCCTCTTTGAGATAAAGAGGCTGACGATCCTCATGCTTCAGTTTTCGTCTCTTGCCGGTTATATCGGTGCGGGTGAGCTTGTAAATGTTATGACCACGATCGGTCACAGGAATATGTACCCTCTTTTTTCAATCTTTTTCTGTATGATGCTTTACCTGATCGCGGCAGCGATCATAGAGGCGATCTTCAACAAGATCATTGCGCGCGTCGCGGTGAGGAGAGCCAAAGAGGACGAAGAAGGACACGATGTGGTATAATAGGATTCATAAAAACATTCAGAGGAGGCATCATCATGAATAATGACAGTAAAAAATCTGAAGGAAAAGAGATGCAGCTTCCGGCACGCGCTCGCGGAACAAGCCCCGCAAATATCAAAGGAACTGCGCCTTCGGTTGACAGACTCAGTGATCTCGTTTGCAGGGAGCTTATCAAAAAAGCGATGGAAATGTTAAAATATTCCTATTCGCCCTATTCGAATTTCAGGGTCGGCGCGGCTCTCATGACAAAAAAACAGACAGTCTACACAGGCTGTAATATCGAAAATGTTGCATTCGGACCATCGAACTGCGCTGAAAGAACCGCGTTTTTCAAAGCGGTGAGCGAGGGAGAAAGAGATTTTGAGGCTATTGCGATTGTTGGGGGAAAAGAGGGAATGATCACCGATTATTGCCCTCCGTGCGGTGTTTGCAGACAGGTAATGGCAGAATTTTGCGATCCCGACGCTTTCTTCGTCATACTTGCGAAAAGTGAGGATGATTACTGGATTTATTCTCTCCGCGAGCTCTTCCCGATGGGATTTACCCCGGAGAAATTGTAGGCGTTCCGTCTTATGTTTACAAATAATTTAAAAAGTCGTAAAATGTACCTCACATTTGAGAGGTACAATCGCTTAGGCTTTATCCGGGAAGCACGGTACGACGGACTGCCTTTTGCGGTCGCCATACGTGAGCCTTGACCGGATTAGGTTCGTAAGGTTTTATTCGGAAAGACATAAAAAAAGGAGGCAGATCGGTCATGAGCGAGACGGTATTCAAACGATATGAAAAGAAATACCTTCTTACATCCGAACAGGAACGTGAATTCCTGCGTCTTATCGAAGACAGGATGATGATCGACCGCTACGGTCTCCATACCATCTGCAATATCTATTTTGATACACCCGATTTTGATCTTATCAGACACTCTGTCGAAAAGCCGATTTATAAGGAAAAGCTCAGACTGCGTTCATACGGCGTTCCCGAATCGGGTGATTCGAAAGTGTATGTCGAGCTCAAGAAAAAATTCAAGGGTATCGTGTATAAGCGTCGTGTGGGACTGAAGCTGAGTGAGGCTGAGGCGTACCTTTACGACGGAGTGCATCCCGCGAAAGACAATCAGATAATGCGTGAAATAGACTGGTTCCTCAAGATGAATCCGGTGGAACCCCGGGTTTACCTCGCTTATGACAGACGTGCGTTTTTCGGGATAGAGGACGAATCCATCAGACTCACCCTTGACAAGAACATCAGGTGCAGGCGTAAAAAACTCAGGCTCGGCGAGGGCGCTGTCGGAGAACAGCTCCTTGACGAGGACATGACGCTCATGGAGATCAAACTTCCCGAATATATGCCGACATGGATGGCTTACATCCTTTCGGAGCTCGGAGTGGCGCCTGTTTCCATTTCAAAATACGGAACATATTATTGCGAGCACCCGGATATGTATATGAGCGTCATTGAAAACCATCTTCCGCTTCTCGGGTCTGCCGGCAGCGTTGTGGATCTCGGAAATGCAAGGCTCAGGAAGAAGGCTTCAAAAGATAAAACACCCAGATAAAAAACTTCTTATCAACAGGAGACAATCTTTATGTTTGAAAGTATTCTTGCATCGACTTCTTCGGTTGCGGCGGGAGAATTTGTGATCTGCACATGCATCTCGCTCGGACTCGGAATCATCATCGCGTTCATTCATTCCTTTAAAAACGAGTATTCAAAGAACATGCTTCTTGCACTCCTTGTGCTTCCGGCCATCATTCAGACCGTGATCATGCTTGTGAACGGCAATGTTGGAACGGGAGTCGCCGTAATGGGAGCTTTTTCGCTTGTACGCTTCAGGTCGACTCCGGGAAATGCGCGTGAGATCACCAGTATCTTTCTTTCGACCGTGACGGGTCTCGCCATGGCCATGGGATATGTCGGCGTTGCGGCTCTGCTCATCCTTGTTGTCGGAGCATCGACGATCGCGGTAAGCCTCATGGGACTTGCCATGCCCGCAAGGGGAACAAGGGTCCTCAAAATTCTTATTCCCGAGAACCTTGATTATACAACAATATTTGACGATCTTCTTGAAAAATACACGGCAAAAGCAGACCTTGACAGAGTTAAATCCACAAATATGGGCAGTCTCTTCGAGCTTCAGTACAATGTCGTGCTTCGAGCAGGCGCCAATGAAAAGGAATTCCTTGACGAGCTCCGCGTCAGAAACGGTAATTTAAGCATCTCTCTCGGAAGACCGGTTGTGAACAGGGAAGAACTCTGATCATTTGCTAAAATACATGATTGAATCATCAAAATCGAAGATATATTTGATCATTTTTTGATGATGCCGCCACTTGTATTTATCAAATACGTGTAATAAAATGAGAACATCTTTCATGCGACGTTCTCATTTATTATAACGTTCCGTGCTTTATGAAAACGGTCGGAGCGATAGATTCCTCAGAGGAGGGAAAAATGAAAAAAATTGTTGCATTTTTTCTTGTGCTTGCGCTTGTGTTTGGCATGACCTCGTGCAGCGGCTCGTCGGGCAACAAGATCGGCATCATTCTTATCGGTGATGAGAACGAGGGTTATTCACTCTCGCATATCGAGGGTATCAAGAAGGTTGCCAAAGAGCGTAATATTGAAGGTAATCTTGTTTGGTGCTATAACGTTCCTCAGGAAGAGGAGTGCTACGACAAGTGCATTTCCTGCATTGAGCAAGGTTGTAAGCTTATCATCACCAATTCCTACGGTCATCAGTACTATGCAGAGCAGGCTGCAAAAGAGCATCCCGAAGTCAAATTCGTCTGCATGACAGGTGACACCGCCAAGAGTTCGGGACTTCCCAATCTTTCAAACGCATTTAACCGGATCTTCCAGAGCCGTTACGTATCGGGTGTGGTTGCAGGCATGAAGATTAAGGAGCTTGTTGAAAATAACAAGCTTTCGGATAATAATTTTACTGCGGAGGGCAAGGTTAAGACCGGTTATGTCGGAGCATTTCCTTTCGCAGAGGTTGTTTCGGGTTACACATCATTTTTCCTCGGAATGCAGTCCGTTTATTCCGACGTCATTATGGACGTTTCTTTCACATATTCATGGAGCGACCTCCTTGCCGAGAAAACTACGGCAGAAATGCTCATAGCAAACGGCGCGGTTGTCATCGGACAGCACGCCGATACGGTAGGTGCTCCTCAGGCTTGTGAAGCCGCAAATGTTGCGGGAATGCCCGTGTATTCCGTAGGATACAACATTGATATGCTTTCTGCGGCTCCTCATGCAGCCCTTACATCGGCCACAAACGACTGGTCGGTATATTACGACCACTGCTTTGATCAGTTCTTAAAGGGCGAGAGGATCGATGTTGACTGGTCGGAAGGATATGAGTCCGGCGCGGTCAAAATCACACAGCTCGGACCCGAGTGTGCTCCCGGCACGGCCGAGGAGGTAGCAAAGGCGGAAGAAGCGATCAAGAACGGAACTCTTCATGTGTTTGATACAAACAAATTTACGGTTAACGGTGAAAAGGTTACGGAGATCTTCCGCATCGACACGGACGGTGACTATGTGCCCGATTCCGTAAACGGCATCGTCAACGGTTATTTCGATGAGTCCGAGTACACTTCGGCTCCCACGTTTCTTTGCGATATTGACGGAATCACAAAACTTAACTGATGA
>JAEEIH010000045.1 GCA_016281275.1 Lachnospiraceae bacterium
CTTATAGCCTCTTTAAGTTCCTCGGGCCTGCTGAGCACGCGGCTGTAAATAAGGTTGTAATCTATATCAAGCGGAAGACCGGCAAGCCCCGTACCTGTAATGTACGACATTACGACATTGCTCGTCTCGATCGCGATCTTGTTGTTCTCTTCATTACCTGTCAGCGTTGCAAGAGCGCACCTGAGGCCGTTGATTCCCGAACGGGTCATAAGCACATGGCACAGAAGCGCACGTTCTTCTTCTCCTGCGGGTATCAGCTTCGCAGTATCCTCATCCATGCCCGATGTGAGCGAACTGAAGAACTGCTTGCGGTCAAGGCTGCTCTGCCTGCTCTCACCGAATTTCTGGTCGGAGTTCACAAATCCTTCCATCGTTTCGGTCAGAACCGAAGCCATTGTGCTGCCATAGGCTTCCTCCCCGAGGAGGTCGTCGATCATTTTGACAAAGGCCTCCACGGACTCTGCAGGTTTCTCCGCCTGATCGCCGCCTTGTGCGCCGATGCCCACAAGCGTTTTGGCGAAGTATTCAAAAAGTCCGCGTTTTAGCATCGAGCGTGCAAACGCACTCATTTCTTCGACCTTGCCGACGCTTATCTCAGCTGCGACGCAGAATGCATGGAGTCTTAAGAAATCATGCCTGTCTCTTAAGAAGGATTCTTTGTCGTCGTCCGCCGCATGGGCGATCATCTTCTTAACGATCGAAGTATAGACGGATTCCATGAGCTCATCGCCGACAAAATCACCGGCATTACTTTCCACTTCTTTGAGTATTTCTTTGTATTCTCCGTCTACGGTAAGTTTGGCAAGATCTATCTGCGCAAATTCTTCCTCGGACTCCCGGAACAGCTTGTTAAAAGCCAACCTGCCCACCTCGCGTTTCTGACCGACATCGATGATCACATGGCTGAGTTCCGTGCGCTGCTCACCAAGTTTTATGACTTCTTTTTGCTCGTCGAGGATCGTTTTTATCTTCCCCTGAAGTCGCTCTTTAAGCCCGTCCGCATAATTCGCTACGGACGACTCGATAAGCTCTTTTCTTTCGAGCTGGTGAAGCGATACCCTTAAGGCATCGACCGACAGACCGGCCGCAAAGAGTTCGTCATAAGGGGCAATCTCGTCAATGGCTTTATCAAGCGTCTCAAGGTTTTCGGCAGCCTTTCTCATATCCTTTTCATTCAAACTCAGGATCTTTGCCGCGCCCGAATCCCTGAGGATCGTGATTGTGGCCGTACCGGTGAGTGAGTAGAGTTTACTGTCCTTCTTCCCCTGGTTTGCTATACGGTCGTGAATGATCTTGCCGTATTTCGTCCAGCCTACCCATTTGTTGTCTATTTCTTTATCGAGATCCTCAACATTAAGTAACTGAACAATGTTTGTACCTTTATTTTCAAAGATATATTCATTGATAGTCTTTTTTCTCTCGATCAGATATTGGTCAAAATATTTATGTTTCACAAGTTCATTCACGACACTGATGCTTTTTTGTGCGATCGGTTCGATGTATTCCTCAAATTCATCGTCACCCATCATAAAAATGTTTTGCTTAAATGCTTCATTCTCCATGAGTGTGTCAATGATCTTTGAGAAATTCTTATTGCGGTCAAAAAGACTCTTGATACGTGTGTCGAAGCGTGCGACTATATTTCCCGTCTCGGCCTTTTTTTCGACGCTCCCGGTTGCACACATATCCACAAGCTTGCTTTTGTGTTCGATATCATGTTTTATCGATTCATCGACGATCAATGCAAGTTCGGGCATATATTCTTCCCTGGACTTTGTGTTCAGACTGTCGTCGAGTTTTTCAAGAGTTCCCTTAAGATTAACATTTGCGCCGTATTCACAGAAATATTTAAGTAAAATATCCTTAATATCGTCAATCGTCGAATATTTATTCCCGACAAATTCTCCTTTTTTTACGGTCATTTGTCCGAGCCCGCCGAATACTCTTTCGATATATCCTTTATAACTCTTTGCATAATCCATGACGTTCTTTGCATCACTTCTGTAATATCTTGACGCATATTCGTAGAGGGTTAACGGCATGTTCTCCTCACCGAGCGTACTTCTCAGAAAATCTTCGAAGCCCTCGATCCTGTCCACTCTTGCGATCGAACGTACATGCCGATCCAGATTATTGGCGGACTTCATATCCTTGATCGACAGCATCACTCTTTTATCGGGTTTATAGACGCTGCTGAGTGCGATATATTCCTCGACGTTGTCCATGATACGCTTATGCTCTGTTTCATAATCATCAAAAGACACAAACGGGCGTCCCGTGAACATCCTGTCGAGGGCAAAGTCCCTGTAGTCGGACCTCTTCATTTGTCTGCAATCCTCAAGGAAGGATTGTATCGTTTTGTCCTCAAGGAATTTGTTAACCATCAATTCAAACGCCTTAACAAGACCGCAAACCTCCTCCGGAGTGCAGTCTTCAAGCTTCTTGTTTTCTTTTTGGAGTTTCCGGGCTGTCTGTTCGGTGATTTTTTTCTTAAAGAACGCTTCATCCTCACCATCGAGACCCTTAAAGAGATTTTCTTTAAGGAGCGTGTCCATATATGCGGCAGCGCCCATATCCATTGAATTTACGGGCTCCCGTGTCGAAATCTGAACCGCATGCGCACTTTTGATCGCATGAAGGTTGTTTTTGTCGATGCTTTTCTTTAAGTCTGCAATCCTCTTGCGTGAGTCCTCAATTCGTTTCTGTCTTGCGCGTTCTTCTTCCCTCTCTTGAAGACCGGTGATCTTCCGGCGGAGCGCCTCCTTTTCACTTTCACCGGTTTTCACACCGGATACCGTTTTTACGGTGTTCTCCTTCTCGGCTTTTCTTTGAAGAAGCAATTCCCTCTTTTCCAGATGAGTGTTTATTTCACTCTCCAGTTTTGCAGACTTCTGCTTTAATACCTCAAGCCTGTATTCATCCGAGCCGACGATCGCGCCGTACAGATACGAAACATTTGACTCAAGTGCCTGTATGCGACCGCAGTATTCTTCGGATGCGCCCGTAAGCGCGTTGCTGTCCATATCATAAAGGAGCTTTCTGAGTATTATGATCTTGGCAGCCATCGGGTGCGCTCTGTAAAACTCCCCGCCGAACGGGATATCATCTTTATCCGTATTTCGGATCAGCCTGCGCGCCTCGATCGTCAGCGAAGCGATCGTATCTCCGTCACCCGCATTATAAAGCGCTTTGAGAAGATTCATCCTTCTCGTCTGTTCTTCGCTCACCCGTTCGTTTTTGGTGTTCATGGCAAGCACGCCGCTCGATTCCATAAGAACATTACTGAATTTCGCCATGCTCTCTGCCGTAACACCGTTCCTCGCCGAAAGGAACCTACGGACATGCTTCTCCATTCGTTCCTTAAGTTCTTTACCCCTGAGCTTGTTCTTGTCGAAAAAGGCCTTTGCTTTTCCTACTCCCTCAACCTTGTTCTTTTTATAGTCGGTGAACGTGGATATCTTTCCGAGCGCGCTCTTCGGAACATATTCGTCAAGGGTCGCATCGTCATACTTAACCCTTATATCCGTTTCGTTTTTTTCGCTCAGAAGACCCGTAGCCTCGCCGATCTGCCCTTCGATTTCATCCTTCTGCAGCGTAAGGCGCTCGATCTCCTCGTTTTCCGCAGCGATCAGCGCATCCGTATTATTAAGATTTTCCTCCTGCAAAGCTCTTATATCCCCGAGAATACTCTGCGCGATCCGGACATCGTCATAAAACGCTTCATCGGGCACTCCCTCGGTTATGGAAATTTTATCAAGCAAAGCCTGCCTTTCCCCGGCTCCGATATTGCCACCGAAAGCTTTTTCCAGGCTTTCGAATATCTCACCGCCTGTGCGGATAAGGTCATTAAGCTCCGAAACCGGATCAAGCAGAGCTTTCATAAGTTCTGCATCGATCTGCGGATTCCCGGTGAGTTCCGCCTTGATACCTTCCTTTACATCGGTGAGGATCTTATCC
>JAEEIH010000046.1 GCA_016281275.1 Lachnospiraceae bacterium
AAGGTATCCGCCCATCATAGGTCTTATAACAATATCGCCGGATTCAGAGAAACTGTCGCGAACATATTCATTAAACTCTTTCATGAAATACTCCTTTTGAAGTATCTGTAATTTCGGATAGTTGAGGCATCATGGGGTGCGGGGTTACACTCGTACGGTGGTTTGATACTTTCAATCCTGTTAAAAACTGCTATTTAGTATTGTATCAAAAAGGAGGGTAGATGAATAGTTTTTTCGTGCTATTTTTGTGTCGAAAAGACATGTTTAGGGCGGGATCATCGATTGTCATAGTACGGGCCTGGTTTTGATAGTTCTGTGTCTGGGTATACTCTGATTGTAATTCAGGGGTGAGTCCGATAAGCACCTCTTTGAACGGATTTTTTAAGGATTTTTTCAAGAAAGCGCATCCGTAGACCCAGAGGATCCGGCGAATGCGCTTGTAAATGCTATTAAATTGTTCTAACGATTAAAGCACAAAAGACTGCGCCGCAGCCATCTCCTTGAACTTCTTAACGCTGACTCCCATGCGCTTGGCTGCAGTTTTCGTGTCGATAATGCCATCCTGTACCAAACCGGCGAGAATCTTTATCGAGCCTCTCGCTTCACCTTCTGCTCTGCCTTCCGCTCTAAGTCTGTCACTTGCGAGTTCTAGTACCTTTCCTCCCATAGCATCACCTATCCTTTCCTTGGTTTTGTCTGCTGTCCTGCACAAGTAGTCTGCTATCTGCACAATTAAATCTACCAGATTCACATCGAACTCGATTCCTCCATCGATCTGAGCATTCAAGCGATCTATCATTTCCTTCGTTTCTTTTAAGAGTTCTCTTAGCTCGGAGCTATCCGGGTCGTTCTTTTTCAGTACATTCTCATACCGCACCAGATAGAAAGGAACCCTTCCTTAATTCGTTATTCTTGCGAATACCCGGAAGGACTACTTTTATGACCTAATTATAATATCCTCACAAGTATTCTACAAGTAGTCTTAATGTCTTCGGTGATCGATCAGGGGAATACCCTGTTTGAAAATCGTTCAGAATTCAAAAGACACAGTGATGAATCACTGTGTCAAGATAATACAATGAAGTTTGCGAAATGATAATCGGCAAAATAGCCAAAAATTGCACACTTGATTTGTGCAAATTGTCCAGAGTCGGCCCCCAGTATAGATTTACATAGCTTACTTCATGTCACAGATCATTTTTCAGAATTTCCCCCGACGATATCTTATATCCGTTGAGGAAATCGCGAGCTGTCATGCGTTTCTTGCCTTCTGCCTGAAGCTCATTGACCTTGAGGCTTCCGCTGCCGGTCTCGATAAAGAGTCCCTGCTTTGAAGCATTCACACGGCCGGGAACGAAGGTCCCGTCGAGGCTTACATCGCTCACGTCACAGTCAAAAAACTTGATGAACTTGCCGTTATGGTATGCAAATGCACTCGGCCAGGGATAGAGGCCTCTCACCATTCGTTCGAGAATTACGGCATCTTTCGTAAAATCGAGCTGTCCGAATGATTTGTCGATAGTTGTAACATAGGTTGCCGCAGACTCTTCCTGGGGGGTTCTTGTTGCCGTACCGTTTTCAATCGCATCAAGTGCTTTGAGAAGAAGCGGACCTGCCATTACGGCAAGCTTTTCGGTAAGACTGCCCGCTGTTTCTTTATTATCAAGCAGTGTCTTTTCGGTCATGATGATATCGCCTGAATCGAGCCCTTCCGCCATCTGCATAACAGTGATCCCGGTCTCTTCTTCACCGTTCAGAACAGCCCACTGGATGGGCGAAGCGCCTCTGTACGCGGGAAGAAGCGATGCATGAAGGTTGATACAGCCATACCTCGGAAGCTCGAGTACATCCTTTTTAAGAATCCTTCCGTAAGCCATTACCACGATGATGTCCGGATTGATGGCCTTCATCTCATCAAAAAGCAGCGAGCCCGAACCTTTTTCGGGCTGGATCACCTTTATACCGTGCTCAAGTGCGAGCTCCTTAACGGGCGTGAAATGAACGCTCTTGCCTCTGCCGCTCACCGCATCCGGACGGGTTACTACGGCCTCGACGGAGTGCTTTGAGCCGATAAGAGAAGCAAGGGCGGAGGCCGCTATTGCGGGTGTTCCCATAAAGACTGTACGCATGTTTCTGTACCTTCCCTCTTATTATCTGATACCGCTCATCCTGCCGCGTATATCTTTCCAAAAACGCTACGCTTAAATTGTTTTTGGAAAGATATACGGTCGCGGATTCGCTTTTGTACATTTCATATTTGTCTTTAAAACCATCACGAGAGCTCGAGCTGATGGTCAGACGAGTTTTTCATCGCTATTCCTGTTGAGCCTTCACATCCCTGACAGGTCCCTCTGCCTTTTCGACATAAAGATGTCCGTCGAGGTGATCGTTCTCGTGCATAATAGCGCGTGCAAGGAGACCATCGCCTTCAAGCTCGAATTCTTTCATCTCCTCATCATAAGCACGAACCACAACATGGTCCGGACGTGTTACTGTAGCTGTTTTCCCGGGTATGGACAGACATCCTTCGTCACCGGTCTGCGAACCCGATGTCTTAATGATCTTGGGATTGATGAAAACCATCGGCTCGTTGCCTTCTTCGGAAACATCGATAACAAAGATCCTTTTAAGGATTCCGATCTGCGGAGCCGCAAGCCCGACTCCGTTTGCATCATACATGGTATCAAGCATATCGTCGATAAGCTCGCGTGTTTTGTCCGTAACGGCGGCTACCGGCTTGCATACCTTTTCCAAAATCGGATCCCCCTTGATCCTGATCATTCTGAGTGCCATTTTGTTCCTCCTTCTCGAAACCTTTTACAAGTTAAAGCTGTATTCAACCCTTACAGAGTCAAAGGGTAAAGCATCCGCTTTTGGCCTGAGCTCTTCGCAAAGCGTTCTTAAGCCTTTGCCGTCATACGACTTGACATAGATGACCATTCTGAAAACATCCCTCACTTTATACAGAGATGCCTTTGCCGGACCTATAACCTTAAACCTGCCTCTATCGCAATAAATCTTCCTTACCTCGTCCGCCAACTGTTTCACCGCATCATTTACCATATCCTCCTTCTCCGACGAAACGCCGATCTCAAGCATTACACCGGCAGGAGGATATCCCATCGCTATACGGTATGCCATCTCCTCCTCAAAAAAGGTTTCAAAATCCCTCTTTGCAGCACAGACAATCGCATAATTCTCAGGGTCATAGGTCTGAATGACCACATTACCCTTTTTCGACCCCCTGCCCGATCGTCCCGAGGCCTGCGCTATCAGCTCAAAGGTGCGTTCACCCGCCCTGATATCCGGAGCGTAAAGAGACAGATCCGCCAACAAAATACCGACAAGCGTTACATTCGGAAAATCATGACCTTTAACGATCATCTGAGTCCCGAGCAGTATGTCCGCCTCTCCTTTTTCAAAGGTTTTCAAAAGTTCATCCATACTGCCCTTTTTACGTACAGAATCGGAGTCCATCCTGAGGATACGAGCCTGCGGCCAAACCTTTAAGAGCTCTTCTTCGACCTTCTGTGTCCCCGCACCGAACGTTCCGATGTATCGTGATCCGCACTTCGGACAAACATTCGTGCTTTCGACCGTGTAACCGCAGTAATGACATATCATATTGCCGTCTCTGTGCAGCGTCATCGAGACATCACAATGAGGACATTTTATAACGCTTCCGCATTCTCTGCAAGAAATAACGGCAGAATAACCTCTTCTGTTGAGAAAAAGCATTATCTGCTCCCCACGCGCAAGCCTGTATGTAATCTGTTCCTTTAATGTATATGAGAACATACTGCGGTTCTTCTTCTTTAGTTCTTCGCGCATATCCACAAGATAAACGTCGGGATGAACCGCATTTCCCGTTCTCCCCATGAGCTTAAAGAGCTTAAGTCTGCCCTCCTTTGCCATTGCATAGCTTTCGAGCGACGGTGTAGCGCTTCCCAGTATCACGCTTGCGCCTTCGAGTTCACCACGCTTAAGAGCGACCTCCCTCGCATGGTACTTCGGTGTCAGGTCGCTTTTGTAGCTTGTTTCATGTTCTTCATCAATGATTATGATCCCAAGGTTCTCAAACGGTGCAAAAAGTGCCGATCGCGGTCCGATCATAATATCGGTCTCGCCGTTTTTGGCACGCATATATTGATCAAAGCGTTCACCGAAGGAAAGCCGGGAATTCATTATGCTGACTCTCTGACCGAACCTTTTGATGAATCTGCTGACCGTCTGATATGTGAGCGAGATCTCCGGTATAAGCATTATTGCCTGCTTACCCGCCGCAATACATTCGCTTATGATGTCCATGTAGATCTCTGTCTTACCGCTCCCGGTTTCGCCGAAAATAAGGTAATCCCCCCTCTTCCCGGTCCTCAGATCCGCTTTTATGCTCCCCGTGATCTCCTTTTGTCCCGGTGTAAGTTCGGGAGGCATATCCCTTTCGGTGATATCCTTATAAGGTCCCCTCACAAGATCGACTGTTGTAACCCTGATGAGTCCCTTTTCTTCCACATCTCTGAGAACCGCGGTGGAAATTTTCAATTCCTTCGTTACGAATGTGCGGTCAATCTCACCCATCTTAAGAACCGCTTCATAAAGCCTTACTCTGGCCGCACGGTTCTTGTTTTTCGCTTCTTTAAGGGCTTCTTCAAGCTTCTCTTTTTCACATGCGGCGCTGACGGTCGCCGATGTTTTGGTCATGACCTTGTCCCTGACCGGCAGGCAGCATCTGATCGCATCATTCATTGTTGATCCGAACTGTTCCTTTATCCATGCCGCAAGAAGGAGCATTTTTTCCTCAATCCCATTGCTTTTTTCACAAATCTCAATGATATCCTTTATCCTGTTCTCTTCAAGAGATGCAGTTTTATGTATTCCGATTACATATCCTTTGAGGACCCTGCCTCCCGAACCGAAAGGGACCATTACCGGTATTCCGGGCGTGATCCTGTCCTCGAGCACAGGCGGGATTCTGTATGTATATGGTCTGTCAATCGATTTGACAGACAGATTTACAATAATGTCTGCGTACAAATCCTTACCTCCGCAGAAGCTGCTTAACAAATGCTTCTGTCTATCATATATCATCTCGAAAATGCTTGCGCTTTTTCGAGGCAACAAAACGATGCTCCGCGCCCACTTTCAGTCGGAGATGTATCCCCCCGTCTCCGCTGCCGACCGTTTGGGACTTCCCACATACAATCACGTAGTGACTCACCGCTCCGACCACCGATTACGCAAAGCCGTTACATTCCTTGCATAAGTTCGGCAATAACAACTCTTTCATCAAACGGGTATTTCGTCCCACATATCTCCTGGTAATCCTCATTACCCTTTCCGGCAAGCAGAATAATATCTCCGGGACGTCCGTTCCTTATCACGTAATCAATCGCTTCACGTCTGTTCTCAATCACGATGTACTCACCTTTCTCCTTCTTTACACCGACGAGGATGTCTTCGATGATATCGGCAGGCTTTTCAAATCTTGGATTATCCGAAGTGACCACGGAAAGATCGGCAAGTCTCGAAGAAACCTCCCCCATCGTATATCGTCTTTCCTTCGAGCGGTTTCCACCACACCCGAAAAGGCACACAAGCCTTCCGGGATCATAGGCGCGAAGCGTGAGAAGCACGTTTTCAAGTGCCATGGCGTTATGTGCATAATCAATATAAAGGGTAAAATCATCTGAAACATGCACCGGTTCAAGTCTTCCGCAAACCGAGAAATCAAGAAGTGCAGACATGAACGCATCGGCTCCGCATCCCAGATACGAAGTAACCGCAATTGCCGCAGCCGCATTCGCCACATTATACCTTCCGGGTATGTTGAGAGAAACTTTTGCCTTTCCCCCCGCTGCGAGATTCACGACAAAATCGATTCCGAGCTTTAATGTGTCGTTATCTTTCTTCTTTGTAAATTCGAGATTGTGAGCATATGTGCACTTTTCAAAAACTCCTTTTACATCCGAAGCGCGGTGTTCCGTTTTTTCTTCGCCATCGCTCTTACTTCCGTAACCGCCGGATTTTTCAATCTTTTCGGCTTCTTCGGTGTTTGCACCGCCTTCAACCGCGAAGCCTTCCATGTCCCTCGCGGTCAGCGTTGATTTCCGAGTGATGTTGAATCTCTCGTCCCATTTCTTAAATCTCTCTCTTGACTCTTCGGCTGTGCCGGCAGACCGTTCAAGGGTCTTCTTTCCCTCCGCATCGAGTCTGTCGATTATATCAGCCGCCTCAAGCATATCCTTTAGATGGCTGTCCCCTACAGCGAATATCGCATGTTTACAGCTTCTGAAAAGAATGCTCTTGCAGTAAAGATATTCCTCAAGGCATGAATGCTCGCCTTCTCCGATATGGTCCTGCTCAAGATTGAGAAAAACCGCGACATCATAGTTTATTCCGTAAACCCTGTTCTGCATAAGACCTTGGGATGAAACTTCCATAACAACACTGTCACATCCCGCTTCAACCATCTTCGCAAAATAATCATGTATGATATACGATTCGGGTGTCGAATTACCGATTGCAAACCGTTTTCCGTCATAAGCGATACCGATGGTACCGATTATGCCGCACTTATGACCTGCTTTTTCAAGTATATCCCTGATCATGTAAGAAGTGGTCGATTTACCCTTCGTACCGGTGAGCGCGATCGTCGTGAGTTTCCGGGCGGGATGGTCAAAAAAAGCTGCCGATATAAGCGCAAGCGCCCTTCTTGTATCCGGAGTCACAACAACGACACATCCCTCCGGAACCGCCACATCGTGCATGGCAACGATCGCACACGCTCCCTTGGATGCGGCTTCGTAGGCGAAATCGTGGCTGTCGCTCTTTGCTCCTTTTATACAGATAAAAAGGCATCCCGGTCCAATTTCTTTTCTTGTGTCGTAGCAGACCGATGTTACGACCGGGTCCTCTTGCGATGATATATTTGTAACCGTGATGGATTTTATCAATTCAGAAAGCTTTTTTTCCATGTGTTCCTCCTCTTTAGAAGCGGTAGTTTCTTACCGCTTCTGATTCCTTGCCAAAAACGTAACTATGTACCGGTTTCTCTTTAGAAGCGGTGGTTTCTTCCCGCTTCTGATTCCTTGCCAGCCGATCTCCTCAAATTGAATAGGAGGCGGATCGTCGCCTCCTATTAAGCTTTTTTATTTCATTTAAATCATGACAGTAACATATCGTACACTTCTTCGTACTTCTTAGAGGAACTGCTCCAAGAATAATCCTCTGCCATCGCCCTGTCGATGAGCTTGTTCCATTCACGTTTTCTGTCAAAGAAAACATCCTTCGCGTAGCGGATGCAGGCGAGCATTTCATGAGCGTTATAATTCGCGAACGAGAATCCTGTTCCGCTGTTATTAAATTCATTATACGGTATTACGGTGTCCTTAAGTCCGCCCGTCTCTCTGACGATCGGAATCGTTCCGTACCTCAGACACATAAGCTGGCTGAGGCCGCAAGGTTCAAAAAGCGAAGGCATAAGGAACGCATCGCAGGATGCATAAAGTCTGTGCGAGCGGTCGTTTGAATAATAAATATTCGCCGAAACCCTGTCCGGATATTTCCATGCAAAATGTCTGAAAAGATTCTCGTATTTTTCTTCACCGGTGCCGAGCACAACAAGCTGGGTGTCCTCTGCACAGATTTCTTCGATAACACAGTCCACAAGATCGAGCCCCTTCTGGTCGGTAAGCCTTGAACAGATGCCGATCATAAATTTCTTATCATCCTTTGCAAGACCGAGTTCTTCCTGAAAAGCCCTTTTATTCTTGATCTTCTCTTTTCTGAAGGTCATCGCATTGTACGTTTTGGCAAGATAAGGATCGTTTTCCGGATTGTATTCTTCGTAGTCAAGTCCGTTAACTATACCCCTGAGCCTGTTACTCTTCGCGCGCATAAGACCGTCAAGTCCCTCACCGTAAAAAGGCATTTTGATTTCTTCCGCATACGTTTCGCTGACCGTTGTGACGTAATCGGCATAGACAATGCCGATTTTTAAATAATTGGCATCGCCGTAGGCTTCCATCTTGTCGGCTGTGAAATAATACTCCGAAAGACCCGTGATGTCCATGACCGTCTTCTTATCCCAAACGCCCTGGAACTTAAGGTTATGAATGGTCATGATAGTTTTTATGCCGCGGTAGAATTCATTCGCCTGAAAAACATCATTAAGGTAAACGGGCACAAGCCCTGTCTGCCAATCATTGCAATGAATGATGTCAGGTCTGAAACCGATTGAAGGAAGCGCCGAAAGCGCAGCTCTGTCAAAGAAAGCAAATTTTTCAATGTCCTCGTAGATGTTTCCGTACGGAGAATAACCGGCGAAATAGAATTCATTGTCAATAAAATAAAACTTGATCCCCTCATATTCGAGTTCAAGCACACCGACATACTGCCTTCTCCATGCAAGCTCCATGTAGAAATGCGTGACATATTTCATCGCATTCATGTACTCCGGCTTCATGCACATATACTTGGGTAACATAACCCTCACGTCATACTTTTCCTTATCAAGATACTTGGGCAGCGAGCCGACAACATCGGCAAGTCCTCCGGTCTTGATAAATGGAACGCATTCCGAAGCAAGAAAAAGAATATTTTTCATAAATCAACCTCTTTAAATTTCCTATGCTGTTTGAGGACAATCCCCATTTCTGTCAGGTTTTTATTTCACGGAAGAACGCAGATCCTTCTTCCTGGAATCAGCCAACTCCTTGAGTTCTTTAGCACCCTCTTCCACGGTACGGGTGACAAGAGCGCCCGAAAGCATCCTTGTGAGTTCCTTATTGATACCCGTGTCATCAAGTGATGTAACATCAATCCTTGTGCTGTTACCGACAACCGTTTTTTCGATAAGGATATGCTCGTCTGCCATAGCGGCAATCTGAGAAAGATGTGTGATACAAATCACCTGTGTCGAGCCTGAAATCACAGCAAGCCTTTCAGCAACCTTCTGAGCTGTCCTTCCGCTGATGCCGGTATCTATTTCGTCAAACACAAGCGAATCGATTTCCTCGGCATGAGCCATGACGGATTTGATAGCAAGCATGATCCTCGAAAGCTCCCCGCCCGATGCAACCTTAGCAAGAGGTGCCGGTGCGGCTCCGGGATTAAGTGACACCATAAACGTGATTTCATCGGAACCGCTTTCGCGGACCGTGCCGGCATCTCTTAATTCTATGTCAAAAAAAATCTTATTAAATCCGAGTTCTTCAAGTGCTTCCGTGATCAGCTTTGTCAGCACCTTTCCCTGCTCATGTCTGATCCCGGAAAGCTTTGCAGCCGCCTTTTCGGCTTTTTTCTGCGTCTCGAGGATCTTTGCCTTAAGCTTTGCAATCTCCTCGTCGCATTCCGACAGTTTTTGAAGAGCTTTTTTGTCCTCTTCGAGAAAGCGGTCTATCTCAGCGACATTTCTGCCGTAACGGCTCTTTATATGCGATATGAGGTCAAGTCTTTTTTCTACCTCTGCAAGCTTTTCTTCGTCATCATCAATGTTTTCGGCATATCTCTCAATGTCCGAGCAAAGGTCGCCGAGCATCGAGTCAAGGTCCGCCGTCCGGTCATATAGTCCGGACAATTCCTCCGTAATCGCACTTACATGTGTGAGACACTTGAGTGCCGCTCCCGTACCGTCCAAAGCACCGGATTCGCCGCGCAAAGCATCAATCGCTCCGTAAAGGTTCTCTTTTATCGTCCTGGCGCTTGCAAGGATCTTGAACTGCTCTTTAAGATCTTCTTCTTCGCCTTCCCTGACCGCCGCCTCCTCAATCTCATTAATTTCGAACTCAAGCCTGTCAATCTCTCTCGAACGCGCCGATTCATCCGTTGGAAATTTATCAAGCTCTCCTTCGAACTTCTTTTTTTCGGAAAGTAACGATGCAGTTTCTTTTAACAACGATGAGGCATCCTGACCGCAGAATCTGTCGAGTATCGCAAGCTGACTGCGGCTGTCCTGAAGAGACTGATGCTCGTTCTGACCGTAAATGTCAATGAGCGCTCCGGCGATCGCGCGTGACGTCGAAACAGAAATCGTTTCCCCGTTGATACGGGTAACACTTCGCCCGTTCTGCATGATCTTTCGCGAAAGCGTGACCGAACCGTCATCAATGTCAATCTGTTCTTCATCACAAATTCTTCGTGCTTCATCTCCGATATCGGTAAAAGTCAATTCACAAATTGCCGAATCGGTGCCTTCTTTGATAATGCCCTTTCCCGAACGTTCTCCGAGCGCAGTGACTATTGCACCGAGGATGATCGATTTTCCGGCTCCCGTTTCTCCCGTGATGATGTTGAGACCCTTCTCAAATGAGATGTCCGCCTCATCGATCAGGGCAAAATTTTTAACGTGTAGACTGCTAAGCATAAACTCTCCCTTCTACACACACTCCTAATGAATATTTTATCATAATTCGCATTCTAATTCAAGATTTCTTCGTGCTCCATCAACTCTCAAATATATCGTTAAGTCTTTCTATGTGAGTCTTCCTGTCGGCAACAACGATCACTTTGTCACCCTTCTTTATAATGCTGTTGCCGTTCGGTATGATAAGTTCTTCGTTATGGATAACAGAGGCTATGATGATGTTCTTTTTAAGCTTGAACTGCGGATCACAGAAACGTTTATCCAGTCCCTTAAAGCTCTCATCAGCCGAAAACTGCAGCACCTCAGCCTTGTTGTCCGCAACGGTCGCGTATTTCTCTATCTCGTTCTTCTCCGCTCCGATCTCGCAGTTTCTAATGAATCTGATCAGCTTGTAAACCGAGATTTCTGAAGACGAAAGGGTAATATCAAGATTAACGCGGTGCAAGAGCTTAAGATGTTCGGGCGCATCCACGCTTGTAATGACCGAGGGCACGTTTCTCGACCACGCGTACATACTTGTAACCATGTTCATCTCGTCATTTTCGGTAAGCGATACGACCGCATCCATCGAGCCAATCCTCTCATCCTCAAGCACATCCGCAAGCTCACCGCTACCGTACGAGACATTGACGTCGGGATACTTTTCCATAAGTTCTCTGCAACGATCTATATCAGACTCTATAAGCGTTATGTTCTTCTTGCTCTTAAGAAGCATCTCGATAAGATATTCCGCAGCGACAGTTCCGCCGACGATCATGACTTTTTTTGTCTTTTCACGGATTATCCCGATTCCCTTGAGCACATCGAAAAGGTTCTCCCTGCAAGCTGCGAGTCCGATGATGTCACCCGTTTCAACCGTAAATTTTCCGTCGGGAACGATAAGCCTGCCTTCGCGAAGGACCGTACAGATAAGAAGTTCGGAAACCTGACCCTTCTTGATCTCAAAAAGCGACTTTCCACGTATCGGCGAATCGTCTGTGATCGTGACGGAGACCATCTGCATCCGACCGCCGAAAATCCCCTCGGGCTTAACCACACCCGGAAGTCCGATGCTGCTCGCAGCCTCCTCGGCAATGTCGTACTTCGGATTGAAGACATAGTCAATGCCCTGCTCAGCTTCAAGCTGCTTTCTTTCAGCGGCGAAATCGGGCTGAAAAACGCGGGTGCAGGTTTTAAGGGTTCCTACGACCTTTGCCTGCATACAGCTGAGGATATTGATCTCGTCGACGGGAGTAAGCGCGATCAGGACGTCAGCCGTGTCGGCGCCCGCCTTATAAAGTGTCTCCTTTGAAGCGCCGCTTCCCACAAAACCACTGACGTTGTACTTGTCTGTCACGGCATCAATGATCGACTTCTGCTTCTCGACGACCGTAATGTCATAGTTTCTCTCCGAGAGTGCTTTGATTAACGCACAGCCGGTTCTTCCGGCACCGATGATGATGATCTTCATGTCTTAATCCTTTTTATGTGTTTTTTATTGTTATATGTAAATGCTTCGAAATGCCTGAGTTTTCGTTTGTTCTCACATAGGCATTAACCTGTTTATGTGTTCCGTTTGCGGTACATCAGTT
The DNA here is from genome assembly GCA_016281275.1 of Lachnospiraceae bacterium. Lineage (GTDB taxonomy): Bacteria > Bacillota > Clostridia > Lachnospirales > Lachnospiraceae > RUG11977. The sequence continues at coordinate 11,935 of JAEEIH010000046.1, forward strand.
TAACTCTTCTTGATTTTTCGGTCCTTCGTCATCCTTGCGGTCTTGTGTTTTTCGAGAGCGAAGTAAACTTTCTTTACCGTGAGTCCCTGCACCAGCACGGTAAAGAAAATAGTGATGTACGTAACGTTTATGAATATGTCGTAGACTTCCTTCGGAAGGTATTCTCCCGTTCCGAACGCAAGGGCGAGCGAGAGGCCTCCCTTAAGAGCCGACCATGTCATGAGAGTTACATATTCGGGAGCGCTGTAGTTGCCGGGGATGTTCCTGCCCGTCAGCAGACTGCTTATCGACACTCCGAATGCTCTTGCTATGAGGTTGAGGAGGATCGCTGCGGGAAGTATGATCCACAGGTACCTGCTCACCTCGATGTTGAGGAGCAAGAGGCCGATCATAATGAACAAGATTGCGTTTAAGAGGCTTTCGACTATATCCCAGAAGTCTTTATAGAGCTGCCTCGGGTCGACCACGGCCACTCTTCTTTCCATCTTGCTCATTGAGTAAGAGAAGTACATTCCGCAGACTACGGAAGCGATGACGCCCGAGAATCCGAGATGCTCACATATGATATATACAAGCGAAACGTCAAGAAGCGAGATAAGGATGTACTTGATAGGGTCTCTCGTCGCTTTCATGAGCCTGAACATGATGAACGAGACAACGAGGGCGACTGCGACTGCACCGAAGATCTCACGTCCCATAAGCACAAAGAAATTACTGTCATCGCTGTGAACCACGAGACCTCTCACAAAGATAAAGAGCGTTACGCCCGTTCCGTCGTTAAAGAGCGACTCGTTCTCGATGACCGAGCAGACATTTTTCGAAAGACCGATCTTGTTGAGGATTCCGGTCGCGGCTATGGGATCGGTCGGGGAAACAACGCATCCGAGCAGGATACACGTAATAAAATCGAGCGGCAGCTTAAATATCAGACCGACAAGATAAAAGAGTGCTCCGTAAACGACCGATGAGATCATGGTCGTAAGGAGCGCCAGAAGGCTGATGGCGCGCACGTTCTGCCTGAACTTGTTCATGTTGACCTTCCCGGCACCCGAGAATAACATGAAGCAGAGAACGCCGTCCATCAGATAATTTTCAAAGCCAAAATCACCGAGTCCCTCAACAAAGCTGTCGATCGACTCGATGTTTACAACTTTACTGACTAAGAGAAGCACAGCCGAGATCACGAGCGAAAACATGATGAGCGCGATGTCCGACTGCAGGTGGAAAAACTTCTCGTTTAAAATCC
>JAEEIH010000047.1 GCA_016281275.1 Lachnospiraceae bacterium
GTCTGACGAATGACATCGTTGTGCCTGACGGATTTAAGGATGAGCCCATCAACCTGATCTGCTCTTTCAACACGGAAAGGCTGATCGAGAACATGAATTTATTCTTCACACCCGTAGAGGATGAACCGATCTTCTTTTTCACAAAAGAAATGTCGGATGAATTCATAGAAGAAGCCGTGAAATACTGCGTGGAGGAAGTCGGGAAAATCCGAAACGGGGAGCAGGGTATTGATAAGCTCACATATGCTTGGAATCGCGGCTGAGTATAATGAAACTATGCAGAAAATCGTTATAACGATTCTTTCTATATGACACACCCCGAATGTTTGTTATCATTCCTTTTGTAAGGCGCCGATACAAAAACGGAATGAAAGGATGACAACCATGAACAGAGATATATTTATAAAGAACCTTACCGGGGACAGGATCGAGATGAGCCCTAAGGGCAGATGTGCCAACGAACTTTCGGTTGAAGAGTTTGAAAACGGATATGAGAACTTTTTTGAGATGATCTTTGAGATAGCCGCTACGGACATTTCGGGCATAAGCGGTTACGGCGAGTTTGATGAGAGCAATAAAGCACCGTATGCCACGTTCGGAGAGTTTGTCCGAGAGGTCTTTAACGAGGATCAGGAAGGCTACTGGCACAACTGGACGCAGATGTTTGAGACATCTTTCTTAAAGAAGGATTACTTTGATAAGATCTTCGCCAAGATCATGAAGTATGCGCCGTTTTGCGAAGGGCAGCGGTACCTTGCGAACAACAATACGTTCTTCGTCAACATGATAGTGGACGAAGCGGGGAAGACTTACTGTGCCGATTGGGGTCGCGCCGGCATCATGGACTTTTTGATGGATTTTGCAATCCTTGACCTGAACAAGCCGTACCTCCTTGTTCCGGAAAAGCTTTGGGGCTACGCACGCAAGAAGGACATTGAAATCAAAAGCTTTAAAGAGCGATTCTTGTGCATGGCATACTTTAAGGGGCTCGCAACGCTTATGTGGCACGCTTCGATAGACGATCTTGAGTCGTGCGAATCTATCACGCGGTCGATAAACGAATTGGAAGAACGCATAAACAAACTGTAAGTCGGCATGAACAAACCGGAAAGCAGCATAAACAAGCCGGAAGGCAGCAAGAATAAATCGGTGAAGTAATATGAAATACGAGAACGCCAAGGATATCCTCCCCGCGAGCCTTTTGGAAGAAGTGCAAAAGTATGCGGAAGGGAAAGCAATCTACATACCCAAACGCGAAAAGCCAAAGGGCTGGGGAGAGGCATCCGGATATCGGGACAAACTGAACAAGAGAAACGCTCTCATCTGTAGCAGATATGCTGCAGGTGAGGGTGTTATGGAGCTTGCGGAAAAATTCTTTCTTTCCCCCGAATCGGTCAAGAAGATCGTGTACGGCAAAAAGATAAGCTTACCCGAGTATTCTCCTTCTGTTTATTCGGCCACGCAGTATTCGAATGCCGGCATCGGCGAGGAATGGGTCAGGATCTACATGGAAAAGGAAGGAACTGACATGCCTGACGAGTCGGAGTTCTTCCTGTCCGAACTTGTGAGGATTCCGCTGCGCCTGATAGAGGAAGATGACAGCGCAGCAGAAAAGGCAACTGACTTTGGCAGAGGAAACGAGGCTGAAGAAAACTCGAAAGCACTCGTAGATGATAGTGTGAAAGAGCAGGAAGCGTTCGACTCTTCCAAGAAAAGCTTGGCAGATCGGAACCCGGTCGGCAGTACGAATTATACTACGCCGGAAAAGAACCTCGCCGTCTGCCCGGACGTTCCACTTATAATAATGTTCGAAAATCACAGATTCAAAGTAATGTGTGGAATGCGCCTACTTGCTCAATTACGGAGAGAGAAGAAAAACGCCCATCACGCATTTGTCTTTGTAAGTAATAAAGAGTACAGTTATTATCTGATAAACTTCGGAAAGCAGTTTCAGAGGTGACCGGGGGGGGACGGGGGTAGTGGGTCACGACCCGGGGGGACGGGGGTTGTGGACCACATAAAACAGGTGTAAACAAATGGAACCGAAAAAACATGTTTTAAAAGATTTCTACATACTTTGGAGTACGCAGAGTCTGTCGCAGCTGGGCAGCAGCATTACCGCATTTGCGCTCACGCTGTGGCTGTACGAGACGACGGGCTCGGCTTTGAGCACCGCGGCGCTCACGATCTGCACATATGCGCCGTACGTGGTCATGAGCATTTTCGCAGGCGCGCTGACCGACCGCTTCAACAAGAAAAAGACGATGCTCGTGTGCGACACGCTTGCGGCCCTCAGCACGCTCATAGTGTTCGTGCTCTACAAGACGGGGAGCCTTGCGATGTGGCACCTCTACGCCATAAACGTTTTCTCCGGCCTCATGAACACGGTGCAGCAGCCGGCGTCCGAGGTGACCATGACGCTTATAGTCCCCAAGGAGCATTACCAGAAGATCGGCGGCCTCAAGAATCTCTCCAGGTCGCTTAACTCTGTCCTTAACCCGCTTGTCGCGGCGGCACTTTACGCGCTCGCGGGTCTCGATATAGTGATCGCGATCGACCTCTTCACATTCGCGGTCGCATTTGTTGCGTTAGCCGCGTTCATAAAGATCCCCGAAGCAGCCGGCAAAGTGAAGGAAAGCACATTAAAGCTCGCAAAAGAAGGACTTGTGTTCCTCAAAAAAACACCGATGGTCCTGACGCTCATACTGTTCATGTCCGGCGTAAATCTGATCGCTTCGGCGTTCGACGCAACCCTTCCCGGATATGTCATCCCGAACCCGAAGGGCGGCACGGCGATGCTCGGGATCGTGACGTCCGCCGCAGGCATCGCGATGGTTGCCGGGAGCCTTCTCGTGTCCTTGATTCCGAAACCGAAGGACAGAGTCAGGGTTGTTTACATCACAATGCTTATATCACTCGGAACCGAGAACTTCCTCCTCGCTTTCTCGAGGGAGCCCGTGCTCTGGTGCATCGGTCAGGTGATCGGCTGGATCCTTGTACCGGTTATGAGTGCGAACCTCGAGGTGATCCTGCGGAATACGATCCCCGTGGAACTGCAGGGGAGGGTATATGCGTGCAGAAACTCGCTTCAGTTCTTCACGATCCCGATCGGCTTGTTCCTCGGCGGCCTGATGGTCGACAACGTCTGTGAGCCGTTTATGAGCAGTATGACCGCCGCAAGTGCAGGTGAATCTCTCTTGACAGAGGTGGCACAGAACGTGAGCGGACCTCTCACGGAGGGGCACGGCTTCTCAGAGGTTCTCACCGCGCTCTTCGGCAGCGGTAAGGGCTCCGGAGCAGCGCTTATGATGTTCATCCTCGGACTCGCCGGAACGCTCCTGTGCTTTTTCACGGGCAGAAAACTAAGAAAATATCACTACACCGAAAACTAACGGAACCGAACCCGACCGGTTATCGTCTAATGATCAGAAAGCAACAAAGATCATTTGGCGGTGGCCGTTTTTATTTGGATATGATCTTTGGGATTACTGATACGGATATTTCTTCTCTGACCGGTTACGGTGAGTTCGATGAAGACAATCTTATGTTCGTGAGCCACAAGGAGTACAGTTACTATCTTAACAACTTCGGCAAGCAGTTTCAGACAGAATATTGACATACGACATTGCAAAGCATATATTTGTTATGGACAATATTATCTTTGTGTTGTTGCAATACCGTAGCGTGTAGAGAACAAAAGCATAACACAAAAACGCGAGCCAAACTTCTCCGGACCTACCGGAGCGGTTTGGCGAACGACACCGCCCGGAAGGTGCGGCAATCGTACTCTCTGCACTCACGAACAATTGCAACGATCACATCAGTGAGGTGTCGGATGGAAAAGACAAGTATAAAAAGGAAGATCCTGACCGGACTCGGCCTGGCCGCTATATTGTGCGTGGTCTGCGCACTGGCTTTCCTTTTGTCGGGATGGGCGCAGTACCTTTTTGTTGAGGACGCGGATCATGCCGTTTCAGCCTCCGAAAAAGAAGAGGAGGCTCCGAAAAATCTCGAAGAGGCCGTGCGCGCAGCGGTTGATTTCGATCACGACCTCGATTCCTACACTCCACTCAAGAACAGTTACAGATTCTATTTCACATACAAGACCGTCCACCCCTGGTGGGACGCGGTCGCTCTCGGAATGGAGGACGCGCAGCGTCAGTTCCTCGACAAGGGCATCAATATCACATATGAGTACATGGCGCCGACTTCCGCTTCCGCGGAAGACCAGGTGAAGAGGCTGCGGGAAGCCGAGAAAGTCGGGTACGATGTTATAGGCGTTGATGTCGCCGATGAAGACATCATATCCCCCGTCCTTGACGAAATGGTGGATTCGGGCACGAAGGTCATCACGTTCTCGAGTTCGGA
>JAEEIH010000048.1 GCA_016281275.1 Lachnospiraceae bacterium
CCGGGTGTATTTTACGATATCTCATCCGTAAATGATGATATCTACACACAGTGAAATGATAGCCGAAAGAACGATCAAAAGTATCGGCGATATCTTTTTCTTACGGAGCCTTTTGTAGAGAACACCCACCGCGGCCACGACAGCGATGATCACCAGCCCGAGGATATTGACCTCAAACTTCTCCCCTCCCACTCCGAAAAGTGTGGAAAGTCCCATAGTCACAGCTGTCGACATGATAAGCGCGACCACGCCGGGTCTGACGCCCTCAAGGAAGGCATTAACGCCTTTGCGCTTCATAAATGTTCTCATGACCGAAGCGATAAGGAGCATGATAAGGAATGCGGGCAGGATAACACCGAGAGTCGCAAGGATCGCCCCGGGCACTCCGCCCTGTGAGAATCCGACAAAAGTAGCCATATTGACGGCTATAGGTCCGGGTGTCGACTCCGACACGGCGATGAAGTTCATCATCTGGGTGTCCGTAAGCCAGCCGTTTGAAACGACCGTCTCCCTGACAAGCGAGATCATACCGTAACCGCCTCCGAAGGAAACGGCACCGATCTTAAGAAAAGAGAGGAAAAGATGCAGATATATCATCTTTCGGCACCTCCTTCCCTTTCCGGTTCGGACGTTTTACCTGTCAGGGATCCGGTTTTTTTACTCGAGTTTAACGCATATACGAACAGTCCCACACATCCGCACACAAGGATACAGATGACCGATGAGAATCCGATCCCGAAGATATAAAAGCTTATGAACAGCGCAGCCACCGCGCCAAAGATCACGTAAGTGACCGGCTTCTTTTTGAGACCTTTGAACATTCTCAGGCCTGCCGAAAAGATCAGATAAACAACGCACGCGCGGATGCCTTCAAAGGCGTACTGCACGTACCTGAACTGCATGAACCTGTCAAAGAAGAGTGAGATCACAGTGATTATGATGACCGAGGGGAGCACCACCCCAAGCGTCGAGGCAAGCGAACCAAAGAACCCGGCCTGCCTGTAACCGATAAACGTTGCACTGTTTATGGCGATCGGTCCGGGAGTCGATTCTCCGATAGCGATTATATCGATAAACTCTTCATGTGTCAGCCACTTCCGCCTGCCCACGAACTCTTCCTCGAGGAGCGCGATCATTGCGTAACCGCCGCCGAAGGTGAACGCTCCTATCTTAAGAAACGTGAGGAAGAGCGTAAGAACAAGCTTTCCTTTACTCATTTTTTGGCCTTTTATCATTTCAGATTTCCCTCTTCTCTTACATTCACCGGTCCGGTCAGAGCTGCTCGTTGCCATTATTCAAACAACAGATCTCTCATCTTGGGGTGGATCGTGCCGTATGAGTATCCGTAGTTTCTGACATGGATCATAAACACGAGCGAGAGATGCTCCTCGGGATACATGATCGTTGCGGCACCTGCGGCGCCGTCCCATCCGAAGACACCGGGCTTAGCAGGTGATCCCAGGAGCTCGGGCTCAAGGAGTATCTGCATGCCGACGCCATAACCGTAGCCGAGGCGACCCATGGTATTCTTAATGTCCTCACGGCTTACCGGACCAAGAAGGTTGGTCCTTATGGTATTTATGCTCTGCTCAGAAAGAATCCTCTTACCGCTCTTTCCGACACCGAAGCAGGCAAGTGCATCAGCAAGAAGCGAATAATCATAGGACGTACTCATAAGTCCCGCACCGCCGCTTTCATAGCACTCCGAAAGCTGGTAGCAGCACTCGGGACCCATCGGAACGATATTGCCCTGTTCATTGCAGATATACTGGCGGGCCATGAGGGCATCGTTATTGACGGGCTTCGCAAAGTATGTGTTCTTCATACCGAGCGGATCCCAAATGTTTGCTTTAAGGTATTCGCCGAAGCTCATCCCCGAAACCACCTCGACCACTGCTGCGATAACGTCGTGGCTTACGCTGTAGAGAAAATGCGCTCCGGGTGCAAATTCGAGAGGCGTCTCGACAAACGAATCAACGATCTGTCTTGTGGTCGCCTTTTGCCCATACTCCTTAAGAACACGAACGATACCCGGACGTTCAAGGTTATAATCAAGACCGGACTGCATCGAAGCAAGATGCTTGATGAGCATCGGTCCGCAGGGAGCCACTCCTCCGTCAGCAGTCTTCGCCGTGAGCTTTCCGTATGCGGGCAAGTACTTCGCCACATCGTCCTCAAGTGAGATCTTCCCGGCCTCAACAAGCTGCATGAGAGCCGTCATTGTCTGGATCTTTGTCATCGAGAAAACAAGGTATCTCGTGTCGTCTCCCACCTTCACATCATGAACGGGATCGGCGTACCCCTTGAGATATCTGTATACTTCTTCATGGTCCTTATTGATCCTGACGTCGATTGAAGGGATCCCCTGATCCTCGAGGCTGTCAAGATATTTATCGAATAATTTGGTATTCAAAGCGTTTTTCTCCTCTCTGTACATGTTTTCCATATCAACATCCCGGAAACGCTTTCAGCATTTCCTTTACATTGTGTTTCACCCTATGCGGCAAAATCACTGCCTTTTAAGGATACACTGTCATTATAGGTTTTCGTTCGGCATCC
>JAEEIH010000049.1 GCA_016281275.1 Lachnospiraceae bacterium
AATTCAAGTACGCGCGATCAACGAAGTACATTGCGTCGTACATGATGTCTTCCGGATCGTAGTATACATAGATCTCTATTCCCTCATCGGTCTTGGGAGTGTAAGTAAACTTGTTGTCTTTAACCTCTAACTTCGTTACAGTTGCAGGATTCTCCCACCAAAGATCGGAAGTCTTGAAATCATCCGATCTCATGTAGTCCTCACCGATGTTGTAATATCCACCGTTTATGAAAACGATCGGAGTACCGGTGAATCCTGTAGGAGGAACAAGCTCTATCTCGATGGGAGTACCTTCTGTGTAACTGTGGAATGAATTTGTCGTGAACTCGCTTCCGCCAATCTTCACACTGCCTTTTTTGAAGTAGACACGATACTCGTTGTTGAAAGGAGCGCCCCACCAAACTTCGTAAGGCTTGCCATCTTCATCCTTGAGTTCCCAATCTCCGTTAGCCTTAGATGCGAATTTTGCCCAAACGTAGTTCATTTTTCCGTCGAACACGAATCCGTCATGCTCAGCGTTATCGTAGGGATTTCCCGATACAACGTGTGTGGTATAAAAGTCATTACCAACCGTGAGCATGGTGTACGGATTAACCGTAAATATACTATTTGCTCCTGTGGTGATAGCAGATGTATCAGGGATTACAATCTCCTGTTGCTTTCCTTCTTGGTACTCTCCAAACGAAAGCTCGCCGTTGCCCGATATAGATAAAGATCCACCTTCGTTAATCGTCAGCTTATCGCGGATTTCGAGATACTTAATTGCAGGTTCTTTCTCTACTTTTCCCTGCTTAAAGTCGTACCATTCTCTTTCTACAGTCGAATTATCAATGATCACCTGTCCAGCGATCTCAACTTCATCAACTATAATCTGACCGGACCACTTTTCTGTTATGATTATCGGTTCGTCGTTCGAATCAGTTGCCTTAGTACCTTTATCATCAAGATAGACATAATCCCATCCACCTTGGTTGGTACCAAAATTCAGTTTCTTATTCTGATTTACAATAAGCTTCTTGGCAAGAACGGAATATTTAAGTTCATAATCATCGCTGATTGTAATTGTATCGAATATCGGAGGAAGCTCATCTATCCATTCTCCCTGATCCTCTTCAATTTCTCCGTTCTGATTGTAATCATGCTTTATACGAACTACATGAGATCCATCCGCATAGTACCAATCGATTGTATAAATGAAGCTCTCTTTTTCCAAAGGAAGCTCAACGTTACCACCTATTAAAACTCTCTTACCTGTCCATGTTCCGTTTTTATCACACTGAAGGAATGCAGCGCCCTGAGAGCCGTCAAAAGTGATACTTCTACCATCAATCACTGCTGTAAGCGGAGTAGATCCGACATAGATCTTCGATCCGGCCTCTGCAAGGATGCAACCCGTGCCTTCAGTCGCAACGCTTCCACCTGCGGGGATTGTAAGAGTTGCTCCTTTAAGGATCTCAAACTCACCGGTCTTATTAAAGCCGTCACCTTCAATCCTGAGAGCACCCGAAATCGTTGCACTATGATCAACGGTTACTCGTGTGTTACTTGTATCATCCGAATTCTCTTCATTGGTCCAAGGGGTTATAGTAAAGTTGCAACCCGACTCAACAGTCAGATCCCCAACCGTAAAATACATGTCATTCGTAAAATTATCATCCTTAACTGCAATACTGTTAAAACGGACATGAGAATCTTCTTCCTGTTTTACGATGTCTCTTCTAATCCAATCATAAAGACCTATAATATGTCCGAACTCTCCGCTTTCCTTCGGAAGGGTAAGGTCAAGTTTTGCCTCCGGTCCGTTCTTCTTTGCTATCCAGCTTCCATTTGCAAAGGAAAGATCATAATGCTCATTTTGCCTTCCGTCAAGGGTGACCGAATAATTTATAGGTCCAAATACGTCTTCAAATATGTTTTCTACTTCTACTTTTGCTACAACCGGTGTATGATCCTCACCCAGCAAGAATGCAGCCTCGTTTTGAATATGGAATTCAGCATTTCCATTTACCGAAACGCTTCCGGTCGTGCCTAAATTAAGGGCTCTCACGATATCGAGCCTGTTTCCACCTTCGGGATCCAACGAATTCTCAATCTCGATCGTTCCGTTGACAAAAGCGTTTGTAACTTCAATACCACGACGCCAGTAGTTAGTATGTTGGGAATCACCTTCTACCGAATTCTGTAATATTACCGTGGCTCCTGAGTTAACCGTAAGGTCCTTAATTCTAAGCCATTCACTTATAGGGAATTTCCCCGAATTGACCGTTATACTGTCAAAATAAGGAGGGCGTTCACAATCACGACCTTGATCATCTTTTTTGATTTTTTTACCTTCTGCGGCTGCTTGACTTCTTGTGCGCAGAATATCATCTTCCTCACACTCATATTGCCTATGATCTTCACCTTCGGCGGTATCATAATAATAGTCTATTGTATATCTGTAGTCAGCCTCATCACCCGGAAGAACAATGTTCTTTTTAACAGAAGGTGCGGGTGTTAATGACCAGCTTCCATTAACGCAGCGAAGGTAATAATTGCCCTGCTGACTTGCGTTTAGCTGTATTCCATTAAGTGTCATCGCCGCGTTCTCATATTGAACATAAGCACCGTTTTCAACAAAGATGTATCCAAGGTAGGACTCAGGAGTAGAAATAGTTGCTCCGGCATTAATCTTGAGGGTACCTCCATTGCAGATCTTAAGGATTCCTTCTTTTCCCTTAATACCTTCGAGCGTGATTGTTCCGTTAATCTCTGCTGTACCCTTGACTCTGATTTGAGTTATCCCGGCATTCGTCTGCTGATTTGTTCCGAGATAAATCGAAGCACCTGATGCAACTGTAAGCTTCTTGGTCGTAAAGTTCTGGTTGCGGAATTCTGTGTCAACAGTTACTTCATCAAACACAAAACTGTTGACCTTGTCCCAGTACTCTCTTCCTGCGTCCGTATCTCCATCAGGATTGAAATTCTCAATATCCTGAACTTTGAATACATCGTTAAGTACTGCGTGATACCGTGCTAACCAGCCTGCGCTCAAATAGCTTTCAGGATTCTGAACTCTATCCTTGTAAAGATACCATACTCTTGCTGCCTCAATAACATCTACGCCATCCACGCCATCAGACGTCTTGACCACAAAATTGGTCGCCTGAAGATCGTCCGCCTTCACTTCCACCGCGGGCGAACCCAAAGGGAAGACAGAGAAAGCAAGAGCAAGCGCAGCGAAAACTGCGATCAGTCTTTTTCCAATTCCTTTCATAAAATACCTCCTAAATTGATAAAGCTCCCACCGTTATCGCCAAGCAATCAAACAATGGTGAGATCCACTGTTTTAGAATGATTGCGGCTTATATCAGCAGAAAAATAATAAAATAGACTTCAGGATTCGGCGCATAATACTACTTTTGTTTCACATTTCGCTTCAAATCCATCCGTCCAAAAACCAATCCCTCAAAGAACCTAAATCCTTCGAGGGTTGTTTGTGCGGAATCACGACATTCCCTACACAAACTGCTGTGGCTAGTATAGCAATTTGTGTGTAAAATGTCAAGTATTTGTATAATATCTTGAATGTAATTTGTCTTTTCGTGTACATCACAGCATTTTTACACACAAATCATCAAGGCTTACGAATTGCTTGCTTTTTATCCTATCCGTGAACTTCAAAGTTTGAATGAATTGACAAACCTGCCGACGATCGAATTGATCCTTTGTGCGGCGCTGTCAACTGACTGTACCACATTGCTCATCTCGGTCATTGATGCCGAGATCGTTTCCATGTTGGACTGAACCTTGGTCATATCCTCATGACCCTTCTTAGCCTTGTCAAGAAGGTCATCCATGATCATGCGGGTTGACTGACCCTGTTCGATCAGGCTATTCGCACACTCTGAGAGAGATCTCACCTGATGTGAGCGTTTTTAACTCATTGGTATCGGCGAGCCTTACCACCAGTCCGCCCATTTCATCGATATCGACAGCATGCGCGGAGTGAGCGACACCGTTTTCATAAAAGGTGACATCGTGTCCAAGCACAATTGAGCGCTCCTTGTAGTCGGCTATGGGATCATAAGACGGGGCAAGGTGTCTGATGACGGAGTCGTATATCTGCATAGCGAATTTCCGGATAAACTCCCCGGTTACAGATTCGAGGGGTGCTTTATATTGTGCATTACCGGACATAGTCATTTTTTCATTGAAAGAGCATTCGGAAGAGTTTGCGGACGACAGAACGTTCCCCGCGGTGTTCTTGGAAGTGCCCGCAATCGGAAGAACGCTTCCCGCACTGTTCTTGATATCATCCGGGAACTCCACGGTACTTATATTGATACCGATTCCGATAAGGATGTGAGAGTGAGCGCCACCCTCACCTGAAATCGCTTCACAGAGGATCCCGCAGATCTTCCTGCCGGAGAGGAAGATGTCGTTTACCCACTTGATACCGGTACGGCATCCGAACTCGGCGTCTATCGCTTTTGAGACTGCGATCCCGACGCGGCATGTGAGAGTGACAACTCCCGAGGGGATTTCTCCCGTCGGAAGTGCGATCGTCATGTAGATACCGCTGTTCTTGGGTGAGAAGAAGCTTTTGCCCTGTCTTCCGCGCCCTGCGGTCTGCTCGCGTGCGACTACAATAAAAGGTCCGCTCGAAGAAGCCTCCAGGATCCTCCTTGCCTCCATGTTCGTGGAATCTATGCTATCCAGGTATACTAAATTGATCTTATTGTTTGGCTTTCCTTCCTTTGATTCAGGAATTCCGTTAAAGCCCGCCACCGGGTTTTCATATGATTCACTCATTTCTTTCTCACCTCAGGACTTCTTCCAGTGAGCGTACAGCTCATCTCTTTCTCACCTCAGGACTTCTTCTTCCAGTAAGCGTACAGCTTCACGTCACCCGTGAGATTGACGGTCCTGTAAGCCGTGATCTTTGTGCCGCCCTTCCTCGAAGTGTACCAGCCGTCGAAGACCTTGCCCTTCTTGGTAAGAATGGGGAGGACTCCGTAGAACGCGCCCCTTCGCGCCGTCTTCAAATACATGATCGATCCGATCATAAAGCCATTATATCAATAGCAAATTGCAACAACAACCTCTGATTTATGTGAATGTCAAGACAGATTTGAAAGAATCTGTCTTGGTTGGAAAAAAATAAGCAAGACAAAATGAACCGAGTTACGTATAATCATACATAGAGGCCCGTAGCATTCCCTTCGGGAATCGCAGGAGCGAGGCATCAGCGGTGATCCCCGCATTTTGAAGAATACTCGGGATGCGGTTAAGCATGTATCTAAAGGAGAAGAAAAATGTCAGAACAAGAAAAGAACAAGATTTTAGAGCAAAACCTTCCGTCAACAGAAACCATTATCGCAGAATTCAAGATGCAGGGAAAGGCACTTACCGAGGCCGAAGCAGAGCAGATCCGCACCCGTATCAAAGAAGACATGAAAGAGGGGCATCTTGACGCCATGGAGAATCTGATAAACGACGACGCTCTTGAAGCAGTTGCAGGAGGCCGTGCCGGATGCTGGGGCGGAGTGCCTACACCCACCCAGACACCGCCTGCAATTGTTCCCTCCCCGAGTGAGCAGACTTACAATAAAAGGTCTTAAAATGAGAACAGCAGTCAAAACAGCGAACACACAGCCCCCTTCATATCCCTTCGCCTATTGCACGGAGCTTGAAGGGATCAAACACCCGGATCACACTTCAACGATCCATGTTCAGATCCCCTCGTTTCGAGACCCCGAGCTCATCAATACGATCAAAAGCTTGCGAAGCATGGCGGCTGATCCCGATCGGATCCATATAGCAGTATGCTGTCAGGGAGAAGACGAGTCGGTCCTCGAATGGCTCAGTACCGTTCCTGATCTGAAATTCGTTTTTTTTACCAGAGAAAACGCCCCCGGAACCTGCCGTGCGCGTTATGAGTGCAATCGTTTGCTCAGGGATGAGGATTATGTTCTTCATATAGACAGCCACATGCGTTTCGCCGCGCATTGGGACGTAATGCTTATAGATCAGCTCAGGCGATGCGGGGATGAAAAAGCGATCCTTACCGGGTATTGTCAGGGCTATAACGAATTGTTTGATGAGCCCGTGGACTCAAACGTTTTCACTGACCGCTCTATCTGCATGGCTATAATAGAAACAATGGGAGGCTATTATGGGAATGCCGCCACGCCCTTCCTGCAGGCCGTTCATAACAGGGACACGGACGGCGAACCGGTGCGCGGAGCCATGGTGAGCGCACATTTTCTTTTCGGTCCGGCCGATATCGACCGCGAGATTCCGTACGATCCGTACATGTTTTTTGTGGGCGATGAGCTTCCGATGGCTCTTCGCTATTATACTCACGGATATAATGTCTATCATCCCGGGATCTGCTGTGTATGGCATCTTTATGAACGCAACAAGGTTCTTCCCGCGCATGGACTCACCTACGAATGGTCGGACAATGCAGAAGGCAGGATGACCCTCAGGCTCTGGATAGAGAAGAAACGCATCATGAAGCTTTACGGCATGGAGACTAACGATCAGAATCTTGAAGGATTCTGTCTCGGCAAGGAACGCTCTCTGCAAGATTTTGAGAACTTCGCGGGTGTATCGTTTAAAAACCGGGAGATCTCCGAGCGTGCATATAAAGGCGATTACGACCCGCGATTTAAAGATTAAAGC
>JAEEIH010000003.1 GCA_016281275.1 Lachnospiraceae bacterium
ACGGACGCACTCCTACGCCTAGCCACTGTGACTCAAGTTGATTGGCATAAAAAGGTGTAATGTCCTGAAGTGTTTCACGGACGCACTCCTACGCCTAATCACAGTACAGCAAGTTAATTCTGCTCCTGATTATTTTGGAATAAATTATATAATATAATTGCAATAATCCCGATAGGTGACGAGCGCGCCCGCAAAATACTTCCCGGACAATAGCGGGTCTCGTTGCTTAACGAGTACAAGCAGAATGCGATGTACGAGTTTAGCAACGCAAGGGGAACCCGCTCTTAGCGAAAGCGTGTCGCGGGAAGTATTTATGCGTGGCAGCTCTCACCGTATGAGGAATAATACAAAAATTATAAAAATATTAGCGTTAGTTTCATCGCACCATCAGTGATTCTTATAATGATTGATGAGGCACCCGTCCACAAGGATCTGCCTCTCTTCGTCCGTGAGTTCCCCAAGTCTGAGTTCGATCTCTTTCATGTCATCGTCCACGATATATCCCTTAATCACATCAGCCTTATTGATAACCGCATTACGCACGCCGGGAATATACACGTAGTCGCCTTTCTGCACATCATGACCGTCATAGAGGAAAGGAAGCATTCCCCAGTTAATAAGGTTACTGCGGTATCTCTTTGTGGCGTACTCTCCCGCCAGGTTCGCCCATGCACCGAGAACCTTCTGGCAGGATGCCGCCTGCTCTCGTGCTGAGCCGTCACCGGGCTTAAGTGCATATATAGTGCTTCCCACAGAAAGCTTCTTTTCATCTGCACCGAACTTATTCTTAATGATCTCAAGGATCTTGTCATATTCGGCAGTAATGTCCTTTGAATCCTTAAGAGGCTCGAGACCTCTTCTCCTTCTTTCGAGATCCCTTACCGACTTGGCTTCGCCGACATATTCGGGATCCTTTCGGGAAAGAGTGAATTCCGCAAGCCCGAGAGGATTTGACCTGAAGGAAGAAGTTTCACCGGAAGGAATAAGCTCGTCAGTGGTAGTAACGGGATCGTTGATCACGCTCACGCATTTAACAAGGAGATCCTCGCCGAGACCTTCCATCTCGGGCCAATCCTTGATATTGGGGCCGAATCTGATGTTATGAGCGGGATCTGCCTTTCCGACACAATTAAGAACTCTCTTGTCATAAATACTCTTATCAAAGAAGTACTTCGGTACAGAGAAGTCAATTCCTTCGAGTTCATCTGCACCGGTCAGGAAGCCCTTATTAACGGCTGTAGCAGCGATCGACCTTGCGTCCATAAGAGCAACCGAAGCGATCTGACCGTTTCCGATCTTTGAGCCCTCGCGGTTCGGGAAATTACGTGTCGAATGTCTGATCGAGAACGAATTGTTGGCAGGTGTGTCGCCTGCACCGAAGCAGGGTCCGCAGAATGCAGTCTTAATTACTGCGCCCGCACCGATAAGGTCAGCCGCCGCACCGTTCTTAACAAGCTCCATATATATGGGCATTGATGCGGGATAAACGGATAACGAGAATAGACCGTTTCCTGTATCGGCTCCCTTAAGGATCGAAGCAGCACTCATGATATTCTCAAATCCGCCGCCGGCACATCCGGCGATAACACCCTGCTCAACATAGAGCTTACCGTCTTTAACCTTGTCCGTGAGTGTAAATTTGCACTTGTCTCCAAAGCTTACCTTTGCTCTCTCCTCGCACTCACGGAGATAATCCGTAAGGTCTGCCTTAACATCCGCGATCGGGTATGCCTTGCTCGGGTGGAAAGGCATGGCGATCATAGGCTTGATCTTGGAAAGGTCAACCTTGATAAGGCTGTCATAATATGTAACCTTGCCTGGCTTGAGTTCTTTATACGCATCCTCACGTCCGTGGATACCGAGCCACTCACGTGTCTTTTCGTCTGTCTCCCAGATTGAGGAGAGACAGGTTGTCTCGGTCGTCATAACATCAACACCGATACGGAAATCAACTGAAAGATTAGCGACACCGGGACCGACAAACTCAAGGATCTTGTTCTTAACGAATCCGCTGTCGAATGTAGCAGCAACAAGAGCGAGTGCCACATCGTGAGGTCCCACACCGTATGATACGTCACCCTCGAGGTAAACGCAGACTACTTCGGGACGCTTTATGTCATAGGTACGGTTGAGAAGCTGCTTAGCGAGCTCACCTCCGCCCTCACCGATAGCGATCGTACCGAGAGCTCCGTAACGTGTATGGCTGTCCGATCCGAGGATCATTCTTCCGCAGCCCGCAAGCATCTCACGAGCGAACTGATGGATTACGGCCTGATGAGGAGGAACATAGATCCCGCCATATTTTGCTGCACACGAAAGACCGAAGAAATGATCGTCCTCATTGATCGTTCCGCCGACAGCGCAAAGGCTGTTATGACAGTTTGTAAGTACATAAGGAATGGGGAATTCCTTGAGTCCGCTTGCCCTGGCGGTCTGGATAATTCCTACATAAGTGATGTCATGCGAGGTGATCATATCAAATTTAATCTTAAGGTTTTTATCATCACCTTCCCGATTATGAGCATCAAGAATGCCGGCAGCAATTGTGTTCTTTGCTGCGCCTTCACAATCCCCGGTGTTAATTCCGGCATTTGCCAGAGCCGAAGCATCCTTCACATCAATGATTTCTTTCCCATTTATGAGATAGATTCCGTTGTTAATTAATTCCATTTTTCCTCCTATTTAAAAGCATTTATTATATCGCTTCTGATTTCTCGCCAAGCATTAATCAATAATCTTTATGATGTTTTCTGTAATTCCGTATGTACGCAAAAGTCTTTTCCTCCCCGATGATCGAATACATCCTCAAAAGTTTTTCGAGAAATGCTTCCGTTTCGGGATGAATGAATCTGTGCGGTTTCCTATACATAAAATATGATATCGGATCCTTAATCGTAAAATTATCCTTGTTATACGTCTTACTTGCGGCAACCCTGTCACAGAACATTTCAATGACGTATTTAAGCGGCATTTTTACCGGTCTTACACGTTTATCCCTGATGTTGTAGTCAGTCCAATATTCAAAATGATGACGATTGCGGCCCTTGTGATGCATCCAAGCCATGGAATAACCGTACGCTTCTCTTTCTCCTTCGTTTGGACTCTTATCACCCTTAAAATATTTAACTCCGTAGTAGAATTCCCGTGGTGAAAATTTAGAAAGATCATGAATCAGCCCCTGCAACGGTATGCCTACCTTCATGCAATGAATTAATACAAGACGCTTATGCTTAAGTATTGTAAAAAGGTGCCCTTTAAAAGAAGCGGGTTCAAAATCGATCTTTCTTGCAGCATCACAAAGCAATTTGCAAACGACTCTGTACATTCTTTTGCTGTATCCTTTTGATTTAGCAGATTCACATTTAACAACCATGTCAAGCACCTCGGTTCTTGATTATAATTCATTTCATCACGATTTTCAACATATTAAGACTCAACAGAGAGACAACTCATAGTTCCGCTATACCGGCATCGAATGCAGCAGACAAAACAAACGAAGCCGTTCCCTCCGACAGAAATCAAAAGCTTGTTCTGTACGATGAAACGACCCCGTTGCTTAAAGAAAGTGAGGTAATAATATAATGTCAAATCTTAAATCTTGAAACAAGTTCACGAAGCTTAACGGCATCTTCAAAATTCTCTTCAATCATGGTATTCGTACGTGTTGTGGATTCAACCATGTCATTTGTTTTCTCTGAAATATCGGAAATTCCGGCCGTTGCTTCAGAAATCGTTGTGTTGATTCCGTTGATCGCAACTACGATATCTTTAATGCCTTCCGAAAGCTCGTTACTGGATTTAGATATCGTCGACATACTCTTATCGAAGCTCGACGCATCCTCCGAATATTTAACACCAACCTCAGAGAAGTCCTGATAATCGGTTGCTACCGTTTCTTCAAGGAACTTAAGCGTTGTGTTAAGGCATTCCGTCATATTGACAACTGCCTGCTGAACCTCAGTAACGATCGATGTAATGTTATTAACGGCCTCTGTCGACTGTGACGCAAGGTTACCGATTTCACCAGCAACAACAGCGAATCCGCGTCCCTGCTCTCCTGCACGAGCTGCCTCTATCGAAGCATTAAGTGAAAGAAGCCCTGTCTGAGCCGCAATGGCTTTGATGGCAGAGGTAAGCTCCTGAATCTTTTCAACTGCCTTTGATTTAGCAATGGCAAGTGTTGTCTGATCTTTAACATTATCAAGCATCTTCTGCGTTCTGTCGATAGCCTGTGAAGAAGAAGCCTTAAGTGAAACCGCTCTGTCCATGATCTCCTGAGCGAGCTTGCTGCCCTGACCGGTAAGATCTGCGATATCATCGATCTTCTCTTTGATATGAGCGATGTTGTTGTCGATAGTCTCTGTGGTAGCGGATGTCTCCTGCATGCTTGCAGCGAGCTGCTCTGTAGTAGCCGAGTTGTCACTGCTCTGTTCCGAGATGATCGATGAAATATCACGAACATTCTGGGCATTGTCATGAAGCGCAGTAGCAATTTCATTGATTGTTGTAATAATGTCAATGAATGCACCCTTAACATTCATGACAGCAATCGCGATTCTACCGACTTCATCCGTACGGCTCGAAAGCTTCTTGGCAATCGGATCTTCTGTAAGATCAAGCTTTGCAATCTTGTCCGTACTTTGAATGATGAGTTTGAAAGGCTTAACAATAATGAACGCAACAAATATGGAGATGATTATCAAAACCACACCTGCTATAATACCCGCAAGCAGACTCTGATTTCTGAACGAATTGATCGATCCGTCAAGCTCTGACTGATCCATGGTAATAACAAGAATGGAATCATCGGAAAGGATGTCATATGCGGCATATTTCCAGGCATCCTTAAAAATATAAGTAACGCATTCAGGCGCGGGACGCTTACCTTTCGAGAGTCCTTCTACAAGTCCCTTAACCACCTCGTTCGAAACAGGTTTGCCAACCTTGTCTTTTGTAGGATGATACATCATTGTTCCCTCTTTATCAACGATGTATGCATAAGAAGACTTATAACCCGAAACCTTTACTTGTGCAAGGATCTTGTTATATTCATCATATGTAAGAGCGCCGCCGTTATTGCTTACCTTCTCTTCAAGATAAGCACCGTACGCGATGGTTTCATCAAGAATATGCTGGGAAATATTGTCATTGATCGTGGAAGATGCTTTTTTGACCGATACAATGGTCAGCAACGCTGCTATAACAAACAATGTTGCTATAACAAAGATAAGGATCTTGGTGATAAGACCTAATGAAAAGGATTTTGTCTTTGCTTTTTTACCCATAACTTCCTCCTAAAATACGATGGTGTGCCATTTGTCACACCGAATTTTATTAAGAACAGTCTATCACATTTAAATACCATTGTAAACAACAACTAAACAAAAATCGAATAAATTTATTCAAGAAAACGAATTTATGACGATTTCGTATATTTATCATCGCGTATTATGGATTATTTTGTATAAGTAAAGAATTTGTGAATCATCTTCTGAGAACTGTTTTGGGTGTAACGATCATATCCACGGGCACATCGTGGCTCAAAACACCGATATTGTCTTCAACGATCTGAAAATCGTAAGCAAGGGCCATAAGCGTGAACCTGACACCCTCATGCTCGTTTAAGTACCTGTCGTAAAAACCTCCACCGTATCCGATCCTGTTAAATGATCTGTCGTAGGCGAGTCCGGGCATGATCATAAGCACTTCGGGGTCTGCTGCCACTTCCCCCTCGAAAGGCTCGTAAATGCCCTTAAAGCCCGGCATGACGCTGTCGAGGTTGTCGATATAGATAAACTCCATCCTCTCCCCGATACAAAGAGGCACAGCAACCTTTTTCCCGTCCTTCCACGCCTTCTTCATGATGGCGTGTGTCGAGATCTCCTTCTCTGTTTCGAAGTAGATGTAGACAGCCGTGGCGTTGTTGTACTCATCACTTTCGAAAACCCTGTCAATAACGGCACGGGAGCAGCGCATCACATCAAGTTGTGTGAGGCTGCTCCTGAGTGTCATTATTCTTTTTCTGATGATTTTTTTATTGTCCATTCAGATCATTGTTCCATTCATTGATGCGGATCAGGCGTTCCGGCTTGTCGCGCCGATCCTAAAAAGATTTTCATGTCGTGTTTTTATCCGGCTTTCGCTCAGTCACACTTTTATTCGGCTTTTGCTAGGTTACACTTTCGAGGTTTTAAGTTCATCTGTGATAACGCTTATGAC
>JAEEIH010000050.1 GCA_016281275.1 Lachnospiraceae bacterium
GGCACGGATCCTTTCCTTGCCCATCTTATATATTTTTTTGGCATTTTTTACTTCAATGATAGGTTCAGACATTTGTCCCCTCGCGTAAGTTCATTTGCCCCGCTGTACCCTCAATTAGACGGTTCCTCCGAAATACCGGTTCCATTATTTCTAAATCTTTTTCACCTGTTATTCCAATCCCCAAAACAGTCAACCCGCAATGTTTTCTTGAGAACATCTTTCGACCCGGGATTCTGAACCGATCATTTTTCTTTCTTTTCAATATATTCGTCTCTCTCGTCCTCGGTCATGTCGATCGTAGGGTCACACACAAGGATATATGTTCCAACCTTACTGAAAAGCTTGGGCTGAATACTGTTAGTCTTCTCATCCGCATCGATGCCGAGCCTTGCGGCCTGCGTGCGGACATTGGAGCTGTAATACAGATATGTGTATTTTATGTCAAAATCGTCCGGAATCGTGATCCTGAGCGGCAACGGAAGCTCTGATTCATTATCGTCATCGGCGAATTCAACATTAAAGGGAATATAGTCGCCTGTGATTCCAAGCTTCTTCATAAGCTTCTTAACTTTGCTTTTTTTCATGACCGTAGCCTCGAGTACATCATCACCGAGTCTCTTCGGCACGGCGAGCGCCACCTCAAAAGTTCCGTAATCACTGTCCAGTTCAACGCTTGATGCATGATCGAAATCGGGCGCGGGTTCTTCCTCACCCTTCACGTATATATCAGTTCCGAGCTTGTCGTACGTGATTCTTATCCTGTTTTCACCCGGAAACTCGATCACCTCGGGTTTCATGGTGTAGTCCGTCACCTTAAGCTCTCGCCCGTCGTTAAAGGTAACAAAGACTTCAATGTTGTTTTTATCGGGAGCCTCACCGACGTACACACCGGGTCCCTTGTATTCGGCGCGGATATCGGTAGCTACTCTTGCCTCGATCTGAAGCTTCGTGGTGGCAGCCAATCCCCTGTAGGTTACTTTTAATTCATTTTCTCCGGGAGTTGAAAATGCCTTGGTGAGAATCTCGTATGTCGTGACTCTTTCCGTTGTAAGATCCGCATAAACAGCGATTACAGAGAGATCTTTCTTGGTAATCTCCTCACCGGTGATCGGCTTGTACGAAGCATCCCAGCTGACGCTCAGGCTTTTCATGGCCTTGGATTCGGTACCCCAGACAGAAATCTTTGTTGTCTGGCCCATAGCCATGATTGTAAGTTCCTGACTGCCCTGCTTTGTAACCACGGCAGGCGCGATATGATAATCAGTGATTACTTCCGTACTACCGTCACTGTAGCTGATCACAACATAAAGATCCTTCTCGTCGGGTCCGTTTCCTACCATGTACGTGTAACGCGACGGGGTCGCCATCACTCCGATAGCCTTCTTTCCCACTACATGGAATTCGGCCGTCAGACCTCTGTGCAACACGAGGAACTTATTGTCTCCGACCGTGGTAACCGTTTTCCCGGAAATATCGTAGGAATCTACCTTTTCGGTCGTTCCATCGTCATAATACAAAGTAACTTCGATCTTACTATCCTCAAGATAATTCCCGACAACCACCGAACTACCCGTGTAGATGGCCGTCAAATATGAAGGTTTCGGTGTGGGAGTGGGCGTGGGTGTGGGAGTGGACGAAGGTGCCGGCGTCGCTGTAGGCTTAGGCGTGGCAGTCGGCTTCGGCGTTGGCGTGGGTGTGCCCGGCGCAGAAGTGGCAGCTACAGCGCTGATACCGGATGTCAGGCTCACATTACCGCCCTTCTTCCCTATCGGAACAAGGAAGATGATGGCGATTATGAGTACCGCAACGAATAGAACTCCGCGCGTCCCTTTTGAAATGCGCTTTTTTTCTTTATGTTCTCTATTGCGGTCATCCTTATGCGTATCAGGATTCATGGGCATTGCCTCCTTCTGACAGAATACCCGTAGAAAAAGAACCGGGCTTCACCCAATAAGGGTTATCACTATATTGTATCGGCATTATCAGTAAATTAGTTTATAGCATTACCCCGATCATCGTGCAAAAAGGGGCTATTACACCCGAATGTAACAGCCCCTTATGAACGTTTTCTGACAGCGTATTATTTTTTAGACGTCTTTCCGTCCTTTGCCGCTTCCTTCTCTTTGGCTTTCGCAGCCTTCTTTGCTTCCTTTGCGGCGTTCTTTGCCGAACCGGAATCCTGACCGCTGCCAGCTTTTTCCTTAAGCCTTGCCATAAAACCTTTCTTGGCAGGAGGAGGAAGAAGTCCGCCTCTGGCACTCTTGGCTTCAACAATGTAAATACCGTTTAAGAGAACCTTTACTTCCTTCTTTTCGGGGATCAGCGCAAATGCTTTCTCGTCGCACATAAGGATCGCTATCTGCGGTCCAACTTTGGCTCTGACAACCGAAACCTTGCTGCGCCTAAAAAATTTGGGTGTCTGTTCGAGGACTATCTGCGGAAATCCCGCATCTCTCATCCTCACTCTTTTCTTTTCTATAACGAAGATCGAAACCGGCTTGGCTCCCTCACGCGCCTGACTCTCGGTTGCTTCCTGCTTTTTTTGAAGCCTCTTTCCGAGAAACGAAAGACCGATGAATATTCCTACTACTACAACGAGTATGATTAATAATGTCCACCACATAGAACTAAAACTCCTCTTTGGCGGCCGTTTTGAAAGCCGCTCGTTCCTTACTCAAACCATGCTTCTGTTTCAGGCTTGTAAATTCTCGATTTTGTATTTTATCATCCCCGGAAGTAAAAATCAACCCGAATGTTCGTGGGTGGTCCCCCGGGGACCACTCCGCAGGTTAAAACACAAGCTTTCTGTCTTCTGCGAGCATTTCTTCCACTTTGGCCTGAACGTACGGCGCGATCTGCTTATGCTCTTCGGCAAGCTTATCGGGATAAACGGGTTTACCGTAATGGATGACCACCTTGGCCTTCCTAATACCGTGATTGAGCTCGTAGATACCGTCCGAATTTGTGATCGCTACAGGAATGATCGGGCAGCCCGCCTTATCGGCGATCTTAAACGAACCTTCCTTAAAGGGAATGAGCGTGTCCGTGTGATTCCGAGTTCCTTCCGGCATGATGAACATGCTGTATCCCTCTTTGATATTGACTATCGCTTTTTTAATGATCGCAAAACTCTGGCGAACGTCACCTCTGTCAATGAACAGGCAGTTAATGTTTGCCATCCACCACGAAAGGGATGGAACTTTTTTTATCTCTTTTTTTGCGATAAATCCGACATATTTTCTGCAAGTCAGATATGCGAGTGGGATGTCCGCATAACTCTTATGGTTCCCGGTAAAAAGAACCGGTCCGTCCTTCGGGATGTTTTCCTGTCCGATGACGATCCTCTTCGTTCCGCAGAGAAACAATATTATCCTGAATGCCAGATTTACCGTTTTCTGGGAGCTGACGACCTGCGCCTTCTTACTGAACAGACCGACAAACCTCAGAATAAAGATCAGAGGCGCGGTAACTATCAGAAACAGCGTAAAAAAGCTTGCCACAAGTACACTTCGCATACTACCTGATACCTTCCACGTATTTGATGATACATTCAACCGCATTATCTATCCCGACTTTTCCCGAATTGATACACAACGCGTAATTCTCAACCTTTCCCCACTTCTCCCCCGTGTGGAAATTATGGTAATTTGACCGACGTTTATCGATCTTGAGGATATTGTCCTCAAGCTTATCAGCCGACATACCGTCGATCCTTACGGCACGCTCCGCACGGAAAGGCATGTCCGCATATACAAAGATATTAACCACATTATCAAGCTTGCGAAGGATGTAATCGGCGCATCTGCCGACGATCACGCACGGTCCCTCCGACGCAACCTTGCGGATAACGTCGGCTTGCGCGAGGTAAATCCTGTCATCAAGCGAAAGATTGTTGTAACTGATTTCCTGACCGCCGATACTCGTCATGCCACGCGCAATGGAATAAAGAAGGCTGCTGCTCGCGCGACTCTCCGCGTTCTCAAACGCAGCCTCTGCAAAGCCGCTCTCCTTGGCAGCAAGCGAGATCAATTCGTTGTCATAAAAAGGGATGCCGTAATGAGCGGCCAGCTTTCCCGCTATCTCGCGGCCACCGCTACTGTACTGCCTGCTTATGGTAATGATTTTATCCATTTATATGCACCTCCCTTTCAGATCCCCGCTTTACGCGGATTGCCGATGGTGAAATCAGGGTTATTGTACCACCTTTTAAGGAAAAAATAAACCCTGCCTCAAACATAAGGCAGGGATTTTTCCCTAATTATCGTAACTATTTCGTCAAAAACCACAGCGACGGCACCACCGTTGATCCTGCTTCCGAATTATGACGGTGTACGGTTTTATCATCTGGGTTTTTATATATTCTTCTGAATGATAGAGTAGATATCGGTGTAAATCCTCTCCAGCTTGCCAAATTCCGCAACCGAATCCCTGTCCTGCCCGGCACGGAATTTTGTAACCATGTCCGAGGCAACATCATAAAGAGCGGAAAATCCCAGATTTCCGCTGACTCCTTTAAGTGTGTGCACGCTCTTGAGAGCATTTTCATAATCCGCAACCTCAATAAAACTCCTGAGATTTTCAAAGCTCTTGTCATCAAGGAATTTGCGTATAAATTTAAGATAAAGCTCCTCTTTTCCGAGAAACCGTTCAAGTGCCGTCTGAGTATCGCATCCGTATTCTTCGAGCGCGGTAATCACGTTTTGTGCCATAATATGACTCCTCTTTGGAAGCAATTTATCAACCGCTTCTGTCTCATCACAAAAACATAACCGTTTATCGGGTGAGTCTCCGGGAACAATTTTATTAACGCTTCGAGGGGATGCCTTTATCACGATATACCGGTATGACCCGGAAGCGTTTTCTTCCCTTTTTAGATAGTATATGTCATAATTTGTAATTTAGCAAGCGAATTTTACTGTTCGTATGATAAATTCACAAAATTTTGTTTTTGTGAGCGAAGCGTCGCATATAATTGAAAAAAAGAAACGACAGGTCGTTTGACCTGTCGCCTGATGATGCGGAGTAAGAGACTTGAATTTTTTCTTTAAAATTCCAGTAAGAAAGGGGTTCTGACACCGTCTGTTTTTGGGAACCCCGGGAGGGAACCCCTAGTTTAAAAACTATATCTCGATATCAAATGAGGACTCTTTCTTTTCCTTCATCCGTTCCTCTTCTCTTATTTCTCTTACCAGCGCGTCCTGCGGCGTCTCCCCTGCTTCGATCTTTCCTCCGGGGAATTCCCATCCGCCTTTAAGATCACCATAACCTCTTGCCGTAGCGAAAATCTTATCTTTATCGCGTATCACTGCGGCAACAACACGTAATGTCTTCATTGCCCGATCCTTCTTCTTTTATATCTCTTGCACCTGCTCGTTTCTTCAAATGAAGCCTGCTTTGTTCTTATCTCCATGCTCAATATTACTTTTGCTCGTCCCGAAGATATTTATACTTTAATTCCTTAATGAAAGGATATATCTTATCAATACTCTCATTGATTATTTTAACCGGATCAAGTATTTTTTCACAATAATCCTTGAAGTAGGCATATATAGCCATTTCCGACATATTATCTTTAGCGATCACATCATACAATTTGTTTTGAGCCCGCATTTCATTTTTATGGTATTCAATAACATCATCCCAGGTTAATGAAGGATGCTCATTTTTTATTTCACACAAACGCTCGACTCTTGCCAGAATGCTGTCTTTTGCACCACGATGTTCGTTATCTCCAACGAATACCTGGTCAACATCATAAAATTCCTCTGCCTTGGATTTTACTGCCTCCAGTTGATCGTCCGAAACATTGATAAATTCGCGGAAAGCATTTATATAACGCTCGAAACCGTAAGACAGCGAAAATTCCGTCTCATCGGCTAGCAGCTGCTTGTATATCCTTTCTATAGCTTTCTTTTCAACAGCATATTCCTTTATCAAAGAATCTATACTCTCGAGATAATACTGATGTTTATCGAAATCCCGCATATTTACCTCTAATTCTCTTAATGTTTTTTCTAAGTTTTCCTTTGCCTCGTCAACTTTGCTCTGCGCGATCTCTTTGATGATGTCTTCTTCGATCTTTTTCAGTTTTTCTACCCGTTTCTTTTCCTTCCGGTCACGTTTGATCTCAATGACCGTAATGAGAATACCAATGGCTGCAATGATCGTCTGCATAATTGCGCTTATCAAGCTAATCGTGTTTTCCATGATTTGTTCTCCTTTTTTGTTTTATGTATTTTTTATCAGCGATACAACTGTCTCCAAATGCTCTGTTCCCGGGAACAAGTCGATCGGAACAGCTTTTATCACCTTAAAGCCGCCTTTAATAAACAGTTTAAGGTCCCTTATGAGTGTTTCCGGATTACACGAAACATATACAACACGTTTTACTCTCGAGTGAACGCCTGCATCAATAAATGCAGGCGTACTGCCCGATCTCGGCGGATCCATAACAACAACGTCAAACGTATCCTCATCGTTAAGACCCGTCAGATATTTCGTTGCATCCGCGCAGACTACTCTGTAATTTTTTATCTTATTAAGCTTCTTATTGAAGATCGCGTCTTTTACAGCAGACTCGTTAAGTTCAACGCCCGTTACGCTTTCAGCCTGCTGCTCCGCCACCGATATAGGCAGAGTTCCTTTCGATATCAAGATGCATATCATCCTGTTCCGTCCCGCGCCTGATAGTATCTTTCTGGAATTTGCGACCGCAAATTATATTCTTTCGAGTCAAACAAGTAAACCAAGAGCTATTGTCTCTTCCGTCATGGCTGCCCACCATTATCATCGGAGCTACTGCCGGTCGTGTCAGAGAGTTCCGCCTCAATTTCTTCAATCGAAGGAAGGGATGACTTATAGTCTTCCGGCAGGAAGGTGTTGATATCATATGCGGAGATACCCATGGGCTGACTACTTGCTTCCAGAGCGTACTGTGCCTTTACATTATCCTTGGACTTGCAGATGATCAGCCCCAGAGTTGGACCATCATTTTCGCCCTTCAGATGATGATTTACTGTTACCATATATGTCCCCAGCTGTCCCATATCACGAGGCTTAAACTCTTCGACCTTCACTTCTACGACAACATAACAGTGCAGCTTAATATTGTAAAAGAGCATGTCAACATATTCCTCAGTATCACCGATCTGCAACCTTACCTCTCTGCCAACGAATGCAAATCCGTTTCCAAGCTCCAATAGGAATTTCCCGATATTATCCATCAGGGCATCTTTCAGCTCTTTCTCATCGAATCTTTCACGGATCGTAAGAAAGTCAAAATTGTAGGGGTCTTTCGTAATAGCCTGTGCCAGATCGCTCTGGTCTTCCGGTAGTGTCAGTGAGAAATTCGATACAGCCTTGCCCTGCCGCTCAAATAAATCCGTATCAAGGAAATTCAGAAGAACCGCCCTCGACCAATTGTTTTCAAGTGTCTTCTTAACATAGAATATAGCCTTTTGTGGATTACCTTTACACTTATCTAAGATTGCTTTATTATGTCCCCACGGAATAGAAAAGACGTATTTATACTCAAAATCGTCCCCCACTTGGGGATGATTTTGGTCAGTTGCACAATCGTCCCCAACCTGAGGACGATTTTCAGACATTTCATACACATTTATGACACACCAACCTCAAAAAACGACCCATTTACACACCATTTACACACTCAAAACATAATAAAACATAGTAAAACATTACAAAACAAAAAACAGCGGAAAGCCTTGATTTTTCAATGCTTTCCGCTGTTTATGCGGAGTAAGAGACTTGAACTCTCACGTCTGTTGACACATGATCCTTAGTCATGCCTGTCTGCCAATTCCAGCAACTCCGCAGCTCTTGTAAGATCGCTCCGGGAAAACCCTTCGTTTTCTCACGTGCTTGTATAGGATACACCCTGAATCGATGTTTGTCAACAATATTTTTTTAATCGAAAATTCAGTGAAAATTTTCAACCGTCGTTCCACGATTTTTCGCCCGGAAGCTTTAGCTCATTCGACTTTCCCGGATTCAATGATTCCGTCAAGGATCGAGATAATCTTATCCGTGGCATCACCCGCCTCGGATTTATTCATGGCAGCAATATACCTGTCACGCTCGTCATAAACCTTTTCGGCAGCCTCGATAACGGTATCGGGCGTCATGATCTCCTCGGGAAGAACGAAACTGTAGCCTGCCTTTTCAAACGATTTGGCATTGAGGATCTGGTCTCCGCGGCTTGCCGCTGCCGAAAGCGGGATCAAAACAGCGGGCTTCTTAAGTGCAAGTAACTCGCAAACCGCGTTGGCGCCCGCTCTTGATATCATAACGTCTGCCGCCGCAAAAAGGTCCTTTAAATCCTCATCAACATATTCAAACTGTTTATATCCATGCTTGTCCGCAAGCGACTCCTCAAGTCTCCCTTTTCCACAGAGATGAATGATGTCAAACGTATTCAAAAGCGCCGGAAGAGCCGATCTCACGACCTCGTTGACCTTCATCGCGCCACTGCTTCCTCCCATGATCATAAGAACCGGCTTACTTCCGTCAAAACCTGCGATCTCAAGACCCCTCTCTTTTTTTCCGTCAAAGAGAGCCTTACGGATGGGCGTTCCGGTGTGAACGGATTTTCCTTCGGGAAGATACTTCATGGTTTCGGGGAAATTGCAACACACGGTGCGCGCCTTCTTTATGCAAAGCCTGTTTGCGAGCCCTGGAGTCATGTCCGACTCGTGGATCACCACGGGAATCTTTCGCTTTGCCGCAGCATGAACCACGGGTACCGCCACAAATCCTCCCTTTGAAAAAAGAACATCGGGCTTTAACTTTTTGAGAAGCTTTTTCGCCTGTCTCATGCCCGCGAACACCTTGAAAATATCGGAAATATTCTTGAGGCTCAGATATCTGCGGAGCTTTCCCGTCGATACGCCGTAATATGGGATGCCGATCCTCTCGATAAGCCTTTTCTCGATTCCGCCCTTAGAGCCGATATAGCTGATTTCGTATCCTTCCGCTTTAAGCTTCTCTATGAGCGCTATGTTGGGTGTAACATGTCCGGCCGTCCCGCCGCCTGTCAGTACTATTTTTTTCACGTCTATATCCTTTCGCCCGCCTTTTCGAACACCCGAAACAACATTTGTCTTTTTCCAACTTCTCCTGCCACCTACAGGTAAACCATGTTCCTCAGGTGTTCTGCGCAAGTGCTTCCCTGAGAGCGACACTCAGCTGGTCAGGGCACGATGTGCCCTTCATGCCGCATTTGATGCCTCCGATCCTTCCGATCGCGTCATTTACTTCCATGCCTTCGATAAGGTGTGCGACGCCCTGGGTATTACCGCTGCACCCGCCGGTAAACCGCACATTCTTAACGATCTGCTTTCCGTCTTTCTCTTCGATCTCGAAATCAATCTGTCTCGAGCAAACTCCTTTGGGTGTGTATGTATATGTCATCCGGTTCTCCTTTCTACTTTTGTAGAGTCCTCTTTGCCCCGATGCGGTTCTATTGCACCTCATATTCCATCTTTTCGCCTCGGTCTGTGACGGCGTCTTTGACGTAAGAGTTCCGATTTCAGTTAATATCATCACGAAAATTCTCTCAGCGTTTTCCTCTGTTACAATGCATGCGCCGTATCTCTTTTTTGTAATGATATGGTGTCGGCTCCCCGGATCAGGAAAGCTTTGAAATCCTTCTTATGTGATTTGCTCCGTTTGAGAACTCCGTGTTCAAAAATGCATCGATGATGCCGAGCGCAACGCCCTCTCCGACAACTCTTCCGCCGAGGCAGATGACATTCGCATCGTTATGTTCGCGTGTTGCACGTGCCGTAAACTCGTCCGTACATACCGCTGCCCGGATCTCTCTGTGACGGTTTGCCGCGATCGAGATGCCGATGCCCGTTCCGCAAACAAGGATGCCGTTCTTCGCATCACCTTCGATGATCGCCCTGCATACCGCTTCCGCATAATCGGGGTAGTCGCATGACTTATCATCATATGTTCCGTAATCCTTAAAATCGAGTCCAAGTTCCTCAAGATGCGCCATAATGACTTGTTTAAGCGCGAACCCCGCGTGGTCGCTTCCGATTGCTATCATAGATATTTCCTCTCTTCTTTTGATTATGTGAAATTATAGTATTTATTCAAAGACTTGTAAAGAACAGGCAAAGATGTATCATCACATCTCCTTTATCCGTCGCAGACATTACATGATCTCCTCGCGTCAGACACGGCTTAAACCTGCTCTATATGATACCCGGCCGCCTTCATCATCCTGTTCATGATGGCGCTTCCGAGGCCTCCGTTCGAGAGAGCCTGTGAGAAGATCTTCTCGGAGCCTTCATCATCAAATTCGCGAAGTCTTGCAAATAGAACTGATGCGATCTCTTCCTCATTGTCGCGGGATCCAAGCGTTTTGATCGTCACTCTTTCGTCAAAGAGTTTCTTCAACACGTCCGCTTCCTCATCACAGACAAGGATTCCGACACGACTCCCTTTTGCGAGTTCTTTTTCGGTTTCTTCCTTTATCTTTTCCGTAACATCACTCCGGGTTCCCGAGTAGATCACGAGTTCCCCCTTCGGAGCATAGTGTCTGTACTTCATTCCGGGTGCCTTGGGCGGTGCTTTTTCGTCTCCGGGTTTTCCCGAAACAGCCCGGTCAAATCCGATATCCGGTATAAGCGTTTCAAGCATCTCTTTGGTGATGAATCCGGGTCTCAGGATCAGTGCAGGCTCGCATGTGAGA
>JAEEIH010000051.1 GCA_016281275.1 Lachnospiraceae bacterium
GAGAAAAGAAAAAGGATCAGGGGAATCGCTTAGTAAAGAAGAAACACAGGAAGGGATCGGAAGTGACGACAGTGCTCGGGAGAAAGAAACATAACAACTTCATATTACTTCTTGTCACTGTTATAACTGTGTCTTTGTTTGTCGTGGGAAGTTTGTTCCTGTCTGACGCATTTCCGGTCTCGGCAGACGAGGAAATCCTCACATGGCCCGCGGGACCGAAGCTCACGGGAGACGGGGCAATCCTTATGGATGCCGACACCGGAAGCATCCTGTATGAGAAGAACATTTACGACAGGTTCTACCCTGCCAGTACGACAAAGATCCTCACGACTCTTGTGGCGCTTGAAAACGGGGATCTGAGCGATATCGTTACGGTGTCCTATGCGGCAGACAATTATGTTTCCAAGACGAGTAGCCGCATGGGGCTTGTTGAAGGGGAGCAGATTACCCTCGAACAGGCGCTTTACGGAATCATGCTGGAGTCCGGAAATGAAGCTACTTACGCCGTTGGTGAACATGTGGGCGGATCCATAGCGAGGTTCATCAAGATGATGAATTGGAAAGCGCAGAGCCTTGGCTGTACGAGGTCACACTTCGCCAACTCACACGGACTTCATGACGATGACCACTACACATGCCCCTACGACCTTGCTCTCATCTCGCGTGCGGCCTACGGCAACGAGGATTTCATGAAGATCACCGGGACGGCGACATTTGCAATGCCGGCGACAAATAAGAATCCTGAGAAAATGCTCACGAACCATCATTGGTTCTTAAACGGAACGCAAAAATATGACCGATGTATCGGCGGGAAGACGGGAGCCACAAATCAGGCGGGATACGCGCTTGTCACATATGCGCGAAAGGACGGAAAGACTCTTATCAGCGTTGTGATGCACGCGCCCACATGGAATGACGTTTATGCCGATTCGAGGAAGCTTCTTGAATTCGGGTTTGATAACTTTAGTGTATATAAGATGACGCAGACCGGAGACAGCACGAATACGGGCAGCTCTTTGAGCACGCTTCCGTCAATGTTCGCTTCCTCGGATGACAAGTTTGATGAAGACAGACGGCAACTTCTGTCCACCGGTTCTGAGGGAATCATCATTCTGCCGTCATATGCGCTGCCGTCGGATACAAAACGTGAGGTTATCCTTGAACCGGGTCGGGAGATTGGTCACGGAGACAACATAATCGGGCATGTAACTTACACCTACGGTGACAGAGTGGTCGGTTCTGCGGATATAATTTATTATCTCGATGAAGATCCGATGACTCAGGAAAAGTACGACAGAGATTGGCCGAGATTCCTGATTCCTCCGGAGGAGGCGTTTTCTGATCTGTCCGAGAGAACAAGAATATGGCCTGAACAGATTAAGGAAGCACGAAAAGAAAAACCGGCAGAGCTCAGACCGCTCATGTACGGCGCGTTGATCACCGGAATAATAATCCTGATCGGTGCTGCTGCAATAATTATAGTCAGAAAGAGAAGATTATGATATTTGATACTCATGCGCATTATGATGACAGAGCGTTTGATGAAGACAGAGAAGAAGTTATTGCACGCATATTTGACAGCGGAGTGGGATTTGTGATGAACATCGGAGCGGATCTTGCTTCTTCGCTGTCGACAGTCATGCTCGCGCAAAAATATGACCGAATATACGCTGCTGTCGGCATTCATCCCGAATCGTTTGAGGAAGCTGACGAGCACGGCATTACGGTCCTTAAAGACCTTATAAAAAGCACCGACAGGGTTAAAGCTGTCGGAGAGATCGGAATCGATCTCCACTATGACAGGGATTCACTCGAGAAGCAAAAGGAAGCCTTTGTCAGACAGTGGGATCTTGCGGATGAATTCGGACTCCCGGTCATCATACACAGCAGAGATGCGGCGCAGGTTACGTATGATATAGTAAAAGAAAGGTATGAAAGGACGGGAAAGCCGCTGAATGCGGTCATGCACTGCTATTCCTACGAGAAAGAGCAGGCGGTGGAATACACGAAGATGGGACTTTATATCGGAGTCGGCGGAGTCCTTACGTTTAAGAACGGCAGGAAACTGGCGGAGGCAGTCAAAGCGGTTCACATGGATAAGATCCTTCTTGAAACGGATTGCCCTTATCTTGCTCCCGAACCTTTCAGGGGAAAAAGGAACGATTCTTCATACTTAAAAAAAGTGGTAGCCGAGTTGGCCGTAATTCGTGGGATAAGCGAACAAGAGGCTGAAGATATCACATTCGCGAACGCTGAGAAGTTTTATGCAATCGAAGGATGATAAGAGGATATACGATTCGGTACAATAGGGAACAGTTTAACAGGTATTTGTGAAACAACGAAAGAAAAAGAATGATGATTAACGATGAACCCGCAAGAACGATAGGGATACTGAAAAAATACGATCTTATGCCCAGAAAAAAATTTGGGCAGAACTTCCTGATCGATGCGCATGTGATCGAGAAGATCATCGATGCCGCGCAGATCGGGGAAGATGACTGCGTGCTGGAGATCGGACCAGGGATCGGCACCATGACGCGGTACCTCTGCGACAGAGCGGCGCATGTGATCGCTGTTGAGATAGACAGAGATCTCGTAAAGATTCTTAAGGAAGATATACTTAAGGACAAAGAAAACCTTACGATCATAAACGAGGATATTCTGAAAGTTGATGTCGAAGAACTTGTCCGAAAGAAAAACGACGGACGTCCCATCAAGGTGGTGGCTAATCTGCCGTATTACATCACTACCCCTATTATTATGGGGCTGTTTGAAAAGCATGTTCCGATGGAATCATTGACGCTTATGGTCCAAAAGGAAGTCGCATCGAGAATGTGCGCCAAGCCCGGAACAAAGGACTACGGGGCACTTACTGTCGCTGTTTCGTATTATTCAGAGTGCTATCTTGCAGCCAATGTTCCGAGTAATTGTTTTATGCCGAGACCGGATGTCATGAGCGCGGTGGTCAGGCTTTCTGTTCTTCGGAACCCTCCGGTTTCAGTAAAGGATCCGGATCGGATGTTTTCGATAGTAAAAGCCGCCTTCGGTCAGCGCCGAAAAACTCTTCAAAATGCTTTGATGAGTGCACAGGGCATCGCATGTACCAAGGAAGATGTGGCGAAGGCGCTTGAAAGTATGGGGCTGTCGGCTCTTGCAAGGGGAGAAGTGCTTTCGCTTGAGCAGTTTGCCAGAATATCGGATATCCTTTAAGGAGTTAAACTAATCCGGTACTCAATTGAAGAAAAAAAATACAGAAGCGGCGAAAAAACGCCGCCAAAGAGAGCACTAATACATAGTTAAGTGATTGGAAAGGAAACGGCGGCGAAAAACGCCGCCAAAGAGAAAATAAAATGTCGAATGCAAGAAGATATAAATTGGTTTTAAATGCGCCCATGACGCTCACTTTTGTTGCAATATGCGTGCTGGCGCTTGTTCTTTCATCCGTCACGGGTGGTCAGAGCGATATTAAGGTTTTCAGCGTCTATAGGTCATCGCTTTCTGACCCTCTGACATATGTCAGATTCTTTTGTCATATTTTCGGTCATGCAGATGTGGATCATCTGATCAACAACATGCTGATGATCCTGATCCTGGGTCCCATGCTTGAGGAGAAATACGGCTCGAAGCTTCTTCTTTTTGTAATCGGACTGACCGCGTTACTTACGGGTCTTGTGCATTTTATTTTCTTCCCGGGATCTATGCTTCTCGGTGCAAGCGGAATCGTGTTTGCTTATATAGTATTGGCATCGGTAAGCGGATTCAGACAGCGTGAGATCCCGATCTCATTTATCATTGTTGCGGTTGTATATCTGGGAGAGCAGGTATATCAGGGGTTATTTGTAAGCGATAATGTTTCGCATCTGACCCATATAATCGGAGGCGTTATCGGCGCCATCTGCGGTTTGCGTTCGAGGCGCTGAAGTGTAGCAGCTCTTTATGCTTCGGGCATTCCGAGCTTGTCTCTGAGCCAGTGATATCCGTAGCTTGCATAAAGATCCATCTCTACGCTGATATCACACATCCGTTTGGTGAATGTCTTGTAGATTTCCTCTTCGTTTTCAAATCCGTACATATCATAGAACAATTCATTGAATTTGTCTGTTCTCTCCTGATCTGTGGGTGAATAGCCTTCCGCACGGGCAATTTCCTGATATACATAAGGCGCTTTTACTTCGGATTCTGAAATCTTATGAAGCATGCCGTCATACTCTTCCTGCGTAAGAGATGAATACGTGAGCGCGTCAACTCCGAAGTTCTGCGTGAAATATCTGTCGTAATATTCCCTGTAATATTCCATTCTGTCGGAAATTTCGTTTTCTACCTCCGGTGAGAACGTACAAGCGTCAACAAGAGCAGACACAGCCTCCTCAAATGCCTTGCTGTATGCTTGGCTTTCCTTGCTCGAAAAGATGGATGCCTTTGTGGACTCGCGGTATTCCTGAACGGTCTTGCAGTCCGTATTTTCCGAAATAAATTCGTCCGTAAGTTCGGGAATATAATCTTCCTGAATCTTTTTCAATGTGATTGTGAAATCTACGGGCTTTCCTGATAATTCGGTATCGGTGTAATAAGGATCCGGGAACTCGAGGTTCAACACTTTCGATTCTCCGATCTGCATGCCTGCGATCCCGTCCTCGAAGCCTTTTATGGTTCTGCCCGAACCGATTTTGACAGAAAAGTCTGTTCCGGTAGTCCCCTTATGGCGTTCTCCTTCGACAAGACCGTCATAATCGATAATAACGGTATCGCCAAGCTGCGCGGGTCTGCCGGTCACTTCTCGAAGATCCTGAAATCCATTCATAAAGGAAGTGATTTTTTCTTCAACTTCTTCTTCTGTTACCTCGGGTGTGGTAACGTTCATGGAGATTGATTTGTAGTCGCCGAGCGAAACTGATACGCCGTAATCGGTGTAGTCAATGGGATCTGACGATTCCGGATCGTCTGAGGTCTCAGAGGACGGGGTAATGCCTGCTGCGGCACTTTCTGATGAAGACGACGTTGCTGAGGCTGACGAAACGGAGGACGATGTTGTCATGTCTGTTGTTCCGTCATCATTGTCATTTGTTTTGAGAACGGCTATCAAAACGATAATGACAGCGATCACTCCGAGAAGCGCGAATGCGGCGATAAGGACAGCCGAAAGCCTGGTGTTGTGTTGCGCTGCGGCTGCCTCGGCATCTGCTTCTTCGTCCGAAAGAGCAATATTGTAGTATCCTTCTTCGTTATCGGCAGGTTCCACGGTTAAGTCCGTTTCTTCTGATTCCCCCGGAATTGCCGGTTCCGCGGGGGGTTCCGATTCCGTCGGAACTGCCGGCTCTGCGAGGACTTCCTGTTCTGCCGGGATTTCCGGATCCGATAAGACTTCGGTACCGATGCTGTTCTCGGAGTCTGCTGAGATTACCGAAGCCGCAGATTCTTCCGGATTCCCGGTGGACTCTGTGACTTCGTAGTTCTCGGAGTTTAGGGTACTTCTTGTGTTTTCTGTATTCTCTGTATATTCTGTGTTATCTTTCACGTTTTAATCTCCTCTTTAGAAGCGGTTGGAAACCGCTTCTGATTCATTGCCCAACACGTGACTATGTATCAGGCTCCTCTTTAGAAGCGGTTGGAAACCGCTTCTGATTCATTGCCCAACACGTGACTATGTACCAGGCTCCTCTTTAGAAGCGGTTGGAAACCGCTTCTGATTCATTGCCCAACACGTGACTATGTACCGGGTTTTTAATGTAATATTCGCATGCGATCAGCCCGGATTGTTGTAATCATGGTGTTCGACCAGGCTGAATGAGAATAGCGGCCAAATCCTCAGCCATGCTTTCGCAAGAATCTGCTCCCGTTTTACGTAGAAAGTATCCCAGGCGCGAGAGTCGCTGGAGTGATTTCGGTTGTCGCCCATCATAAAGTAGCAGTCGTCGGGAATTATGACGGGACCGAAATTGTCCTTCTTGGGAGTTTCTTTAAGGTACGGTTCTACGAGCGGTTCGGGTGAATCGTTGATATAAATCTTGCCTTTTCTGACTTCGAGCTTTTCGCCGGGAAGACCGATGATCCTCTTTACAAATGTTTCCTTTTCGTTATCGGGGTATTTAAAAAATACGATCTCGCCTCTTTCCGGGTCCCCAAAGACATAAGAAAGCCTGTCGCCGAGATATTCATCGTCTACCCGCATCGTATCGAGCATGGAACCCGAAATGACCTTCGCTTTAAGGAGGATGAATTCGTTTATGAGTGTTGCAAGAATAAGTGCTATGCCTATGATGATCGCCCAACCGGAGGCCTCGGAAATGATCCGATCTTTTTTTGTCAGCGTTGATTCTTTGGCTGTTTCTTTGTCCTTGGTGTTTGTGGTAATTTTTCTATTGTTCTTCACGATAGGTTCTCCTCTTTTTACGGCGTCTTTGAGACGTTCGTACATGAATGAAATTATATTGTATAAAACTTCTGTTTTCAAGAGTCACAGACGGAACAAACTGTGAATAATTAGCGAATTCTGTAAGCGGAATGCGATTCGACGCGGGGATCGGACCGCAAATGCTTTAGGTCTTCGGATGTGAAAAAAGGATGACCTTGCGGGATCATCCTCTTTTTGGAGAAGGTATTTTTGTTACTTATGGGGTGTAGCAAAAACTATATAATGTATTGGGGTTTACGAGTATTATTATACTCATACCCGGGATGAAGTGTGCACAAAGATGATGATTTTTATAATTTTTTTTTGTAACAATTGTACATAAAAATCATTCGGGCTCGACATCGAACGACGGATCGTTAAAGAGTGCTTCGAATTCCGAAGCGTTGATGCGTTCTTTGTCAATCAGCAGAGCGGCGCATCTGTGTAGAACGTCGATATTTTCATTCAGGATGCGCTTTGCTTCGTTGTAGCATTCTTCAATGATCATCCTCACTTCGGAGTCGATCCTGCCGGCGGTATCCTCGCTGTAGCGTTTTGAGTGCGCCAGATCGCGACCGATGAACACTTCATCATCGTCGTCGGCATAGCAGACAAGACCGAGATTGTCGGAAAAACCGAAGCGGGTGATCATATCGCGGGCAAGCGACGTCGCGTTTTTGATGTCCTGCGAAGCGCCGGTTGTAATATCGTCAAAAATAATGGATTCCGCGGCACGCCCTCCGAGATCGACGATGATATCCTGACGGAGCTTTCCTTTTGTATAATGCATATTATCCTTGTCGGGAAGGGGCATGGTGTAGCCGGCTGCGCCGGGACCTGTGGGGATGACCGAAACTGTATAAACGGGTCCTTCATCCGGAAGCAGATGGAACAGTATTGCATGACCTGCTTCGTGGTATGCGGTGATTTTCTTGTCATGAGGCGAGATGATGCGGCTCTTCTTTTCGGAACCGATCCCAACCCTGATGAGTGATTTCTTGACATCCTCATCGGTTATGAAAGGACGGTTGTGAGTAGCGGCGTTGATGGCGGCCTCATTCATCAGGTTTTCAAGATCGGCGCCGGTAAAGCCGGCTGTGGTGCGTGCAATCTCAGGAAGATCCACGTCATCACCGAGGGGCTTGTTCCTGACATGAACACGGAGAATCTCTTCGCGACCGCGAACATCGGGTCTTGCAACGATGATCTTTCTGTCGAAACGTCCGGGGCGAAGGATTGCGGGATCGAGAATATCAACGCGGTTTGTGGCGGCAAGGACGATGATACCCTTGTTGGACTCAAAACCATCCATCTCGACAAGCATCTGGTTAAGGGTCTGTTCACGCTCATCATGACCACCGCCCATACCGGTACCTCGTCTGCGGGCAACGGCGTCAATCTCGTCAATGAATATGATACAAGGACTGTTCTGTTTTGCGGTTGTAAAAAGATCTCTTACTCTTGAAGCGCCGACGCCGACGAACATCTCGACGAAATCGGAACCGGAGATAGAGAAGAAGGGTACCTTTGCTTCTCCGGCAACTGCTTTTGCGAGCAGTGTTTTACCTGTTCCGGGAGGACCCTCAAGAAGGATGCCTTTCGGTATGCGTGCGCCGAGCAAGGCGTACTTTTTTGGATCTCTGAGGAAGTCAACTACCTCGGCAAGCTCTTCCTTTTCTTCTATAAGACCCGCAACCGAATTGAAATTGAACCGGTCTGAAATGTCTTTTATCATCTGTGCTCTGCTCTTGCCGAAATCCATGAGACGGACGCCCGACCCTCCTGCGGGTCTCGAAAGAAACAGGAGCATGACAAAAAACAAAATAAAAATAAGAAGATAAGGTAATAACGTAGTGAGGAAAAAGCTTGGCTTGTCTATGTCGTTCATGAAGTAGATAACCTGCTTTTCACGTGCAAGAGACTCAACTTCACGTACATCCGAACAATAGAACGAATATGAAGGTCCCGCTTTCAGCGCTACTTCGATCTGCCCGGTGGGAACCTGTTCGTTGGGTGCAATATTAATGCTGACGATGTTACCGGCCTCGAGATCGCTCTTGAAATTGGTGAATCCGTAATTCACCGTTTCCGACCGGTTGAACCGAGAAAGCAAAAACAAAGACAAAAACAGGGAGATAACCGCGATTAAATAGAATAAAAATCCTTTGCTCTTCTTCGTTAACATATTATTTCCTGATGTCGCTTCCGACTGGAATTAGCCCTGTGACGCGGCTTTCGGAAGCGTTCTTAAACATCCTTCATTTTCCGAAACAGCAGGTGATCTCAAGGATTGTTTTTGTGTCCGGTGTGACCGGAAAGTCGTCGCAGCGCCTGATCCCGGGAATCCAAATGACTTCGTGGGAGCAAACAGCGACCGGAATGTTCCCGTACTGCCTTGCGGTAATGCCCGCTTCACGGAAGATCTTCGCAATTTCCTTATGACAGAGCCTGCCACCGATTCTGACAACCATTGTATCCTTCGCCTGCGGATAACGGAACTCAAGATTATCACATATGATATCATAATCAAACCATTTGGTACAGTTTTTATTTGAAGAAGGGTCGGTAAGGTCGCGTTCTATCAGCGATCGCGCGCGATCTCTTTCATCACCCCTGTATTTTTTGCATGAAAAGAAGCTTTCTGCCGATGGCCTCTCGCCCTCGTCTTTTACGGATATTAATACAGAGTCCTTAGTCCTCATGGCAAAGAGTCCGTACGGAAGTGAAACTGTCTTTGAGGTTTTCGCGCTCATAAGGTTTGCAATCGAATTGATGTGTGTTCGGGATATGTCCTTTAATGAGGAAGTTATCTTTGAAAGAAGCAGTCTCATAAAGCCCGCCCTGACTGCGGGATGAAGTTCTTCGAGAAAGCTGACTTTCACGGATGCCTCCCGAATGAGGGGAGAGAAAACAGCTTCTCCTGCCGTTTCGGAGAGGATGTTTTCTGCAAGTCCCGATGCTTTAGCCGGAACAAGGATGGCAGAGCCTGTGTTCAATGCCTTTTTAAGCATGTCATTGGATGTTAATGAGATAAAATCGGCGGCTTCGGCCATATCCTCCGCGAAGAAGCAGAGATGTTCCACGGATCTTTCGTTGATCTGTTGCGAGAGGATCGGAAGTATGGTTCTTAGTCTATTGCGGGTATGTTTATTCGAAAAATTTGTTGAATCTGTCCGGTATGGGATTTGCGCCGCAGCGAGGATTTCCTCTATGCGGGAACGGGAGGTGGAAAGGAGAGGACGGATGAGCTTGATATTGTTTCTGTATGTGACGGGGCGTATTCCCGCGCTTCCGGTGACACCGCTTCCGCGAAGAAGATTGAGAAGAACGGTTTCGGCACGGTCGTTTTGGTTGTGCGCAAGTGCCACTGACGCAGCGTTGTACTTTCGTGCAGCATCAAAAAGCGCGTTATAGCGGATCTCGCGACCGGCCTCTTCGAGCGTTTTGCCCTGTTTTGCGGCGATCGCCGGAACGTCTTCCGCAACTGAGGTAAAGGGAATGGAATTCTTTTCGCAGAAATCCTTTACAAAGGCCTCGTCGCCATCGGCCTCGGCGCCTCTTATGCCATGATTGACATGAAGCACGTGAATGGACAAAGACATGTCTTTGGCAAGTTCCGAAAGACAAAAAAGCATGCACATCGAATCAGCACCGCCTGAAACTGCGGCAATGATACAGTCGCCGGTTTTGAACATGTCATTTTCAATTATATAAGCGATTATGTCCTTGTCCATGATTTACTCTTCAGGTGAAATGATAGTTTCGTTGGGGTCGATAAGCCCGATATCGCGTGCGGCTTCTTCAATGTACTCGTCGGTGGCGCGGTAACGGATCTCTTCTTCCATTTCCAGGGTTTTGTTGTTTGCCTCTTCAATGGCACCGTACAATTCGTTTAGCTCCTGTTGTTTAAGAGCCAGCTCGTTATCCACTTCGGATTCCTTCAGAAACAGTAGGATGCAAAGAAGCCCAACAATGACTGCGATGAGCCAAAGCCAAAGCGATGATTTCTTCTTGACTGACTTTTTCATGTTGTCCCTCCTCGCATAGATTTCGGTGAACTGCCGGAAAGCCGGGTCGAAGTGACTTTGCAAATTATCCCGCAGCAAAGCGGTGCAATCTTCAGAAAACCGGTTACAGATATTTATACATGAGTCCCGCTTCTTCCTTATTTTGGGTGTCAACTATTTTAAGAACCTCGACGCGTACCGTTTTGGCTCCGAGGGTCATGCCTATTATATCGCCGACTTTAACCTCGAGAGAGGCACGGGCAATCTTGTCGTTTACGGTAACCCGACCGGCATCGCAAGCTTCGTTGGCGATCGTTCGCCTTTTTATGAGTCGTGAAACTTTAAGGTATTTGTCCAAACGCATAATATAATTCCTAAAAAAAGAAAGCCACTGTACCTGCGGCACAGTGGCTAAATGATCAATGATTAAGCATTAACAGTGTCCTTTAAAGCCTTACCTGCCTTGAACTTAGGTGCCTTGGAAGCAGGGATGTTGATTGCCTTCTTGGTCTGAGGGTTTCTGCCCTTTCTGGCTGCTCTCTTGGATACTTCAAAAGTACCGAAGCCAACTAACTGAACCTTGTCGCCCTTCTTGAGCTGCTCGGTTACAACGTCGATGAAAGCCTTTAATGCCTTCTCGGAATCCTTCTTGGATAACTCTGCCTTTTCAGCGATTGCTGCTACTAATTCAGCCTTGTTCATGAATACATCCTCCTAATATGACTTGATATCAATCCCACCGGATTTACGGTGCTCTGTGCACCACATGTTTATTTATAATCTTTTTGAATTCCCTTGTCAAGAAAAAACCGCTTAAATTCAAACTTTTCTATTACAAGACGAGTTATATCAAAAAGAAATCCGGCCTGACTTCACAAAAAGTGAAAAATATGCTTACATTGAGCCTTAAATTCTGCTAACAGAGAAGCCCGATATTGACATAAAGCCCATCATTTCTTATTATTGGGCAATAGAAAGTACAACACTTCGGTGGATTGTTTTGAGGGAAAAACCGATGCGCTGTGTTGTACATGCGTCCAATCTTGAAAGGTGGGTTAACATGTCCATATTGTCCTGTAATCATGTCACCCTCGGGTACGACGGAAAAGAGATACTTACCGATGTCGATTTCGCGGTCGGACGGGATTCCTATCTGTGTGTTATAGGTGAGAACGGAGCGGGAAAGAGTACCCTGATTAAGGGATTGCTCGGGCTGATCAAACCCATGAAGGGTAAATTCGTTGCGGGCGAAGGCTTTAAGATGAATGAGATCGGATACCTTCCACAGCAAACCGACATTCAGAGGGATTTCCCGGCAAGCGTCAGGGAAGTGGTTCTTTCCGGATGCGGCAACAGACTCGGAGCAAGACCGTTCTTTTCGTCGGCAGAAAAAGAGCTGGCACTCGAAAAACTTAATGCGATGGGGATTTATAATTTAAGAAAGAAAAGCTATCAGGAGCTTTCCGGCGGACAGCAGCAGCGCGTTCTGCTTGCACGCGCGCTGTGTGCCACAAAAAGCCTCTTGTTGCTTGATGAACCGGTGACGGGGCTTGATCCGCTGGCAACTGCGGAACTTTACGAGCTGATCGCAAAGATCAACGCTGAAGAAAAGATCGCGGTGATCATGGTAACACATGATCTGAGGGCGGCGCAGAAATACTCAAACCATATACTTCATCTCGCACACAGACAACTTTTTTTTGGTAGAACACAGGAATATGTTGCGGATGAGAACGGAGAGGCCGTCAATATCATAGACAGATATGTCAAGAACAGGGAAAAAGGCGATTCTGACAAGCGCAAATGTTGATATTCCGCGGACGGAGTAATATAATACGGATTGAATTAAGGAATCGGCTGTGAAAGCCAATGCGTAATCGGAGGAAGACCGTGAGCGATTATACCAGACATGCGGCATTTTGTGATGGTACCGAGAGCTACAGGATACCGGCGCAGCCTAAGCCCGGGGATGAGCTGAGGCTCAGGCTTAGGACGGCAGCCACGGAAGGTCTCGAAGCTTATATATTCATCAATGACTCGGAGGGAGAACGCCTCGATGCGGTTGATCTGCAGGGCAGGTTCGTCTATTTCGAATACACTATGACGTGCCCCGACGAGCTTTTTACTTATTATTTTCTTATAAATGACGGTAGCGATGCGTTTTTCTACACGTCTGCGGGCGCAGAGGAAGGCGCGCGTCCCGAATACAGGTTCCGCATCATGCCGGGATTTTCGACCCCGGACTGGGCAAAGGGCGCCGTCATGTACCAGATCTTCACCGACAGATTCTGCAACAGCGATCCCATCAATTCCGTCATGGACGATGAATATTCATATCTCGGAAAGCATGTCAGACGTGTGATCGACTGGAATAAGCTGCCCGAAGCGGAGGACATCCGCAATTTCTACGGCGGAGATCTCACGGGCGTCAGGAAGAAGTTCGATCACCTTCAGTACATGGGCGTCGAAGCCATCTACTTCAACCCTCTTTTCGTTTCACCTTCAAACCATA
The DNA here is from genome assembly GCA_016281275.1 of Lachnospiraceae bacterium. GTDB lineage: Bacteria > Bacillota > Clostridia > Lachnospirales > Lachnospiraceae > RUG11977. The sequence goes on from JAEEIH010000051.1 coordinate 12,911, forward strand.
AGTACGACACACAGGATTATGACCACATAGACCCTCACTTCACGATCATTCCGAGAGACGAGGGAGAGGTCCTTGCCGAGGGAGACAATGACAACTCCCACGCAAAGCGCTACATCACAAGAGTTGCCGACCTTGAAAACCTCAAGGCGAGCAACGAGTTCTTCGCCGAATTTGTGCGCGAGGCTCATGAGCGCGGGATCCGCGTCATCCTCGACGGCGTGTTCAATCACTGCGGATCATTTAACAAGTGGCTCGACAGGCAGCTTATCTACAACAACACGCCGGGCTACGAGAAAGGCGCTTATGTGAGCGCCGACAGCCCCTACAGGACATTCTTCAATTTCAGGAAGGACAGCTGGCCCTTAAACGATTCATATGACGGCTGGTGGGGTCATCCGACTCTCCCGAAGCTCAACTACGAGAAGTCGCCCGAGCTGTTCGAATATATCATGCGGATTGCCGAGAAGTGGGTTTCACCGCCGTACAATGCCGACGGCTGGAGGCTCGACGTGGCCGCGGATCTCGGAATGTCGGTCGAGTACAACCATTTCTTCTGGAAGGAGTTCCGCAAGAGAGTCAAGGCGGCCAACCCGGAGGCCATAATCATTGCCGAGAACTACGAGGGCTCGGAAAACTGGCTCCTTGGAGACGAGTGGGACACGATCATGAACTACGAGGCCTTTATGGAGCCGGTCGGCTGGTTCCTGACGGGCATGGACAAGCACAGCGATGCCTACAGAGGCGAGCTCCTTGATAATAACAACGCGTTCTGGGCGACCATGCGTCACAACATGGCGAAGATGGACACGCCTTCGCTCCAGACGGCCATGAACCAGCTTTCAAACCATGACCATGCGCGTTTCATGACAAGAACAAACAGACGTGTCGGCAGGCTTTCGAGTCTCGGAAGCACTGCGGCATCCGAGGGCATCATGCCGTGCTGCATGCGTGAAGCGATCGTCATCCAGGCGACGTGGCCGGGCGCACCCTGCGTTTACTACGGCGACGAGGCCGGCGTGTGCGGATGGACGGACCCCGACAACAGACGCACCTTCCCATGGGGACGCGAGGACAGGAGCCTGATGGATTTCTACAAGCAGCTCCTCGGAATACATAAGGCTTACCGGGTTTTAAAAACGGGTTCGTTCAAGTACCTTACGGGAACAAAGGGAGTCATCTCGTACGCGCGCTTTAATGAAGAGGAAGTTTTTATCGTTGCGGTAAACAACAACGATTATGACATAAACGTCAGCATCCCCGTATGGGAGACGGGCGCGACGGACGACGTAGTGTTCGTCAGGATGGTGATCACTTACGACAGCGGCTACTCGTATTCTGCCGAAATGTACAGACAGGAAAACGGACAGCTCGGTCTCCACATGGACAGATTTAGTGCGGTGGTATTTAAGAACCTTCCTTCTTCGTTCCTGCCCGGATATCATTAAAGATTCTATGAGAGTGACTTCGGTTACTCTCGATTTTTTTACAATCCCATATATCTTTCTGATATAATATTTTATAAGAATTTTATGAAACAGCGTAAAGGAGACTTGTTTTCTCTCCGGATAAACCCCATCGCGCGAAAGGATAGTGTCGGGTGACATATGAGAACAGTTAACAAGAACGAAGCGGTATCGATCCGAAGAAAAAGTAAAAAAGATATAACGGAGATCTTGCGGCTGCTCGATGAGCACTATCCGAGAACCGAAAGCTTTCTCGAGTACGAAGAACCGTGGCAGCTTCTGATCGCGACGATCCTTTCGGCGCAGTGCACCGATAACCGTGTCAATGAAGTCACAAAGGTTCTTTTTGCAAGATTTACATCACCGCGGGAGCTCGCGGACGCGGAAACTTTCGAGGTTGAACGGATCATAAAGCCCGTCGGGCTTTTCCGGGCTAAGGCAGCGTCAATCATGGGCTGCGCACGGGGACTGTGTGAACGCTTCGGAGGAAAGGTTCCGAAGGACATCGAAGACCTCACCTCGCTCCCGGGAGTCGGAAGAAAAACGGCAAACGTCGTACGTACTCACGTGTTCCATGAGCCCTCGGTCGTTGTCGATACACACGTAAAAAGAGTGTCAAAAAGACTCGGCCTCACCGACACCGACGATCCTGTGAGGGCAGAATTCGAGCTTATGGAAGTTTTACCGAAAGATCACTGGAGCAGGATAAACATTCAGTTTATGTCTCTCGGCCGCGAGATCTGCAAAGCAAGAAAACCGGAATGCGAGCGGTGTTTTTTGTCGGGGTGGTGTGCGAAGAGCCAATAAAAGAAAAACACTTGTTTTTAATCGGATTCTGTCATAGAATTGTGTAAGGTGTCGGCTTTCTGGCGAAGCCTTCCGTAGCCGGACAAAGAAGCCGAATAATCGAGAAGACAGTAGGCCTCTTTGATCCGTCCGGCATCGGAGAGCAGGTCGGCGGCTTTTTCGCAGTCGGATAATAAAAGCGCGAAATCAGTGTCTGCCTTTGCAAGAACGGTGAAGTTCGCGGTTCCGTATTTGAGCTTGAGGTCTGTGTTGGTCATCTCACTCAGGTCGATCAGCTTTTCGTCTTTAAGGGAGCGAAGTTCGTTAAGGACGTTAGTAAGCTCGTCAGAATCGCCGGGAGCTGATGCAGGAATGATGTTTTCGTCGAGTGTTATATAGGGAAGGTCGTCTATCTTTGCGGTTGGGGTAAAGGAAGCACGGCGTTCGCGCTCCCAGAATTCTTCGTTTGTATATGTGCTGTTACGGTCTGCCTTGACCCTTTCATAGGTAAACCACAGCAGAAAAATGATAAAGAGACCCAGAAACATGACAGTTTCCTCCGTGGTAATTCTGTATGAAAGCCTGAGCGGGCGACTTGCGGGGACGCTGCATCTGATAAAGAAAGGACACAAAATGAGCATTTACAGCAAAAAGACCAGAAAAACATTTGCGATCATTGTATGTGTAGTACTTGTGCTTGCACTCATTGCTCCGCTTCTTATTTATGTAACGAATCTTTGATGTTTTCGGCGCTTCCCACGGGAGACGTCTCGCTTTAAGCGAAGGACCGACATTAGTCAGTCCTTCATCAGTATATTTGATTCGTTTGAAAACATCAAGAGACGATGACAATAGGATGTTGTTGTGTCGGGATGACGGTGCCGGAGGGAAACACCTTAACGGGGGAAATATATGGATATCGTTTTTATCGGAAGGATTGCGGAGAGAGCGGCTTTAATGACAGCCCGTGAGAAGAAGGAGGAACTCGCGAAAGTTTATCCTTCGTCTTATTTTATGAACGGGATATCGGAGCTCGAAGCGGAATTCGCCGGAGAAGACGTCCTCATGGAGGCACTCAGGCAGAGCGTGTATATGAACGTTATCTCTGAGGAATCCGTCGCGGATGCTCTGTGGAGAACGGGCGAAGAACTCGGGAAGGGCTTAAGGGTCCGCCGTGACGATATACCGGTCGCGCAGTTTGCAATCGAGATGGCGGAAGTTGACGGACGCGATCCCATAAAAAGTGACAGCACGGGATGCGTGATATGCGTCACCGATAATTCGGGACCGCTTTGCGCGAAGCTCAAAGAAAAGGGAATTGCCTGCGCTGTAATCGGATATCTTACGGACGACAACGACAGGTGCATTATGAACGGGGAGGTAAAGTCGTATCTGACAAAACCCGGTATAACGGATGATAAATAACGGTCCGAATGCCTGTCCGGTTATCCGGGCAACATACCCGAAAAGACATGAGCGCAACCGGATGCACCGTAAAAAGGGAGATCGGACGAAACGGGTCGTAGTGATGGACTGAAAACTTTGATATATAAAAGTGTCGGACGACACAGGGAAGGAATATATGAAGGAAAAGATTTTAAGGATCATAGAAAAGAATTCGAAGATCACACCCGAAGAGCTGGCGATCATGCTCGGAATGACAAGTGTGGAGGTTGAGGCGGCGATCGCGGAGATGGAGATCGATAAGGTTATCTGCGGATATCCCACGCTTATCGATTGGGACAAGCTTTCGGGCGACAAGATCACCGCGCTGATAGAGGTCAAGGTTACACCGCAGCGCGGACAGGGCTTTGACAGGATCGCGGAGCGTATTTTTAAGTTCGACGAAGTTGAGACTGTTTATCTCATGTCGGGCGGATTTGACCTCACGGTCATCATCCGTGGTAAGAGTATGAAGGAAGTCGCGGGATTTGTTTCGGAGAAGCTTGCACCGATGGAAGCCATACTCAGCACGGCCACCCATTTCGTGCTCAAAAGGTATAAAGAGAACGGAATCGTCATGCAGAATGACGAAGAGGATGAGAGGATGATAGTTTCACCATGAGAAACCCATTAAATAATAAGATTGTAGGGATCAAGCCTTCGGGGATAAGGAAATTTTTTGATCTCGTAAGTGAGATGAAAGATGCTATTTCTCTTGGCGTCGGCGAACCCGATTTCGAGACACCCTGGCACATCAGGGAAGAAGGCATCTATTCACTTGAAAAAGGAAAAACACATTACAGCTCCAATGCAGGTATTAAGGAACTCAGAACAGAAATCTGCAGATACCTGAAGAGAAGGTTCGATCTTGATTACGACCCCCTGAAGGAAACTCTGGTCACCATCGGCGGCAGCGAGGCTATCGATATGGCTTTGCGCGTAATGCTTGAAGAGGGGGACGAAGTTATTCTTCCCCAACCCAGCTATGTTTCCTACGAACCCTGCGTGATCATGGCAGGCGGTAAGCCCGTGATCGTAGAACTCAAGGAAGAGGATGAGTTTAAGCTGACACGTAAGGATCTGCTTGCAGCGATCACCGACAAGACAAAGATCCTCATCCTTCCTTTTCCGAACAACCCTACGGGATCGGTGATGTCAAAGGAAGAACTGGCTGATATCGTGGATGTTATCATCGATAAGGACATTTTTGTAATTTCCGATGAGATATATGCGGAACTCACATACGGCGAAAAGCACGTTTCGATCGCTTCGTTTCCGGGCATGAAAGAGAGGACCGTTGTCATAAACGGTTTCTCGAAAGCGTACGCCATGACCGGATGGAGACTCGGTTATGCGGTAGGGCCCGAGGTCATCATCAAGCAGATCCTAAAGCTTCACCAGTTCGCTATCATGTGCGCACCCACAACTTCGCAGTTCGCTGCGGTTGAGGCGCTTAAGAACGGTGACCCGGATGTTGAGATGATGTGTGAAGCATATGACGGCAGACGTCGTTTCCTGCTTCATGAGTTCAGACGTATGGGGCTTTCTTGTTTCGAAGCAAGAGGAGCATTTTACGTGTTTCCCTGTATCAAGAGTCTTGGGATGACGAGCGAGGAATTTGCGACGCAGCTCCTTAAAGAAGAAAAGGTGGCGGTTGTTCCCGGAACCGCTTTCGGCGACTGCGGAGAAGGATTCCTGCGTATTTCATACGCGTATTCGATCGAAGAGATAAAGATTGCACTTGAGAGAATAGAAAGATTTGTAAACGTACACAGACAGTAAATGTCCGCAAATAAGAAAGCAATAAACAGATACCCGGTCATTAAGGAACGGGAAGCATTCCGGTGCTTCCCGACAGTAAAGGAGTAGATCACATGGCTGCTAACATTAATGTTGAGTACATCAACCCTATCTTACAGGCTACCATAACGGTAGTGAGGGATGCCTGCCGTCTTAACGTAACGATTGGCAAACCATCACTCGCAACCGCGAGTTTTACTGACGATGAATTTCTCATTCTTATGGGTATCACAGGAGAAATGAAGGGGCAGGCAATCATTGACTTCCCTATTGAGGGAGGCAAGGAGATCGCGTCAGCCATGTGCATGATGCCGATCGAGAACCTTGATGAGCTTGCGCAGAGTGCTATCTGCGAGCTTTGCAACATGATCCTCGGAAACTCGGCAACGCTTTATTCGGTGGCCGGAAAGGCAGTCGATATCACGCCGCCCACCATCTGTACCGGCAATGTTGTCTTTAATGCGAATTACGCCGCCAATATAAGGATTCCGATCCTTAAGGACGGGGCAAGACTTTTTGACATAAATATTGCCATAAAAGGTGATGATTAAAAATCGGTATAACGGTCGGAATATCTGTGGTCGTTACGCCGGGAAAAATCGGAACTTTTGGTTTCGGAAATTCGGAAGTAACATTTAATGAATATAGTATTACTCGAACCTGAGATCCCCGCAAACACAGGAAACATCGGAAGAACATGTGTTGCGACGGGGTCATCGCTTCACCTTATCAAACCACTCGGCTTCATGCTTGATGAGAAACATTTGAGAAGAGCGGGGATGGATTACTGGAAACGGATCGACCTGCATCTTTATGAAAACTACGAAGACTTTTGTAACATAAACAGTGGTGCGACGGTGCACTTTGCGACCACAAAAGGTCAAAAGATGTACACTGAAGCACATTTCGGCGAGGATGATTTTATAATGTTCGGAAAAGAAAGTGCGGGGATCCCGGAAGAGATCCTTCTCGCGCACCCCGAAAACTGCATCAGAATACCGATGCAGGGCGGGATCAGGTCCTTAAACCTCGGCAATTCCGTGGCTGTGGTGCTTTATGAAGCGCTCAGACAGAACAGCTTCAGGGGACTTGAGCCGACCGGACATCTTCATCGTCTGTGCTGGCCGGGGGACGAACCCTCGACATGAGGAAAACATAAAATGAAAGAAAAAACACTCAGAACACTTGAATATCACAAGATAATCGAAAGATTATGCGATAATGCGGGTTCCGCGTGCGGCAAGGAAAGATGCAGAGAGACAGTACCTCTCACAGATCTCTTCGAGATCGAGCGTCTGCAGGAAGAGACACAGGACGCCCTTTCCAGAATTTATGCCCACGGGAGCCTTTCTTTTTCCGGAATTCATGATATCCGGGCATCAATTAAAAGACTTGATATGGAAGCCGGTCTTTCTGCAGGAGAACTTCTGCACGTCGGATCGCTTCTCGTGGCGGTCAAAAGGATCCGTGATTACGGCACGGGCGATGAAAGGGAGGATTCACTCTCGGAACGCTTTCGTATGCTTGAGCCGCTTGTGTCGGCCGCATCAGAGATAGACAGATGCATCATTTCCGAGGAGGAGATCGCGGACGATGCTTCGGCGGGACTTAAAAACGTAAGACGCAGCATTCGCATCACAAACGAGAAGATTCGCGACCAGCTCGCAAGCATCGTGAGCGCGACCGATAACAAGTCATATCTTCAGGATAATATCATTACGATGAGGGACGGTAGGTACTGCATCCCGGTTAAGAGCGAATATAAGAACCGCTTTCCGGGTATGGTTCACGATCAGAGCGCAAAAGGCTCGACAACGTTCATAGAACCTGCCGCTGTTGTTAATCTCAATAATGAGCTGCGTGAACTTGCGGGAAAAGAGCAGGAAGAGATAAAGAAGGTCTTAAAGACACTTTCGGAGATGCTTGTTCCGCACATTTCGTCGCTTGAATTCGACATGGAGACGGTCACGCAGTTTGATGTGATCTTTGCACGCGCCATGCTCGCAAAAAGCATGAACGCATCACGCCCCGTGTTTAGCAAGGAAGGGATCATTGACATACGAAAAGGACGTCATCCTCTGATCGATAAATCGAAGGTTGTGCCGATAGACATCCGCCTCGGCGGAGAGTTTACAATGCTTGTGATCACGGGTCCGAACACGGGTGGCAAGACTGTATCGTTAAAGACAGTCGGTCTTTTCACGCTTATGGGTCAATCGGGTCTTCACATCCCCGCGTTCGACGGATCGAGACTTACAGTCTTTGATAACGTGTTTGCCGATATCGGTGACGAGCAGAGCATAGAGCAAAGTCTTTCGACATTCTCGTCGCATATGACAAACACCGTGTCGATCCTTAAGGAAGCGGATGAGAATTCACTTGTGCTTTTCGATGAGCTCGGTGCGGGTACCGACCCTACCGAGGGCGCGGCGCTTGCTAGAGCGATCCTCTCGGATTTGCATGAACGCGGCATTCACGTGATGGCAACGACACATTATGCCGAACTTAAGGCATATGCGCTTACTACACCCGGGGTATGCAACGCCTGCTGCGAATTTGACGTGGCAACACTTTCACCCACATACAGGCTCCTTATCGGAGTACCCGGAAGAAGTAACGCTTTTGCAATCTCGGGAAAGCTCGGACTTTCCGGGCAGCTGATCGAACGTGCCCGAGGGTACATGACCCAGAAGGAAAAGAGTCTCGACGATGTTATCGAGGGACTTTCCGCAAGCCGTCTCGAGTACGAGCAGAAGAACGAAAAGGCATCCGAGGCACTCGGAGAAGCCGAGAAACTTCGTGAGAGACTCGAACAGAAGAATGAAAAGCTCGATGCAACAAGAGAAAAGATTATAGAGAACGCCCGTGAGGAGGCTGAGAAGATCCTCAGAGAGGCAAAGGAATATGCCGATGCGACGATCAGGAAGATCAACAAGCTCGCCGGATCGGGTGCTCCGATGAGAGAACTCGAGGAAGAGCGCGGAGCTCTTCGCGACAAGCTTTCGGGCGCAGGAAGAAAGAAAAAGGATTTCTCGAAGAAGCCCGGTACGCCAATTACCGACCCTTCGCAGCTAAAGGTCGGTGACAGAGTGCATGTCATTTCACTGAATGTCGATGGTAAGGTGGCAGCTCTTCCCGACAGAAAGGGAGATGTTGGTATTTCGATGGGAGCAATGCACACAACGGTTAACATAAGCGATCTTGCAGCGGCAGAGGCAGAACCGGTTCCCGAAAAAAAGGAAAAGACCGGAGCCGGTGCGATCAGGATTCAAAAAGCCTATGATGTCGGTATGTCTGTCAACGTGATCGGCATGAGGGTTGATGAGGCGCTTCCGATTGTCGAAAAATATCTTGATGATGCCTATCTTGCCGGTCTTCAGAATGTTTCTGTCATTCACGGAAGAGGCACCGGAGCACTTAAGGATGCGGTTCACGGGCTCTTAAAGAGGCTCAAATATGTTTCGTCCTACCGCTTCGGAACATTTCACGAGGGTGACAGGGGCGTAACGATCGTAGAATTTAAACAAACCAACTAGTACATCGTTCGCAAAATTATATCGAAATACGGATCTCACCCGGACTGAAGAATAGGAAGGTTAGTATGGATAATGCAAAGAAAATCCTGATAGTTGATGATGACAATAACATTGCGGAGCTTATCTCACTTTATCTGACGAAAGAACGTTATGAAACAGAGATAGCCTTAGACGGTGAGGAAGCCATCGGTAAATTCGGTGAATTTCAGCCGGATCTTATCATACTCGACATAATGCTTCCGGGCATTGACGGATATGAAGTGTGCCGAAGAATCAGGCAGACTTCGTCAGTACCCATAATCATGCTTTCCGCAAAAGGAGAGACATTTGACAGGGTGCTCGGTCTTGAACTCGGCTCTGACGATTATATGGTAAAGCCATTTGATTCCAAGGAGCTCGTTGCAAGAGTAAAGGCGGTCTTAAGGCGCAATCCCGCAGGTTTCGGGCTGCCCGAAAAAAGTGATAACGGGGAGAAGGTTGCATACACGGATCTGACCGTTAGTCTGTCCGATTACACTTGTCGATACAAGGGCGCGGCGGTCGATATGCCGCCGAAGGAACTTGAACTTCTTTATTTCCTTGCTACGTCTCCGAATCGTGTTTTTACGAGAGAACAGCTTCTTGAACACATTTGGGGCTACGAGTACATCGGAGACACGAGAACAGTAGATGTCCACATCAAGAGACTCAGGGAAAAGCTTCCCGATACCGGAGAGTGGAGGATTTCGACGGTATGGGGCGTGGGTTATAAATTCGAAGTCGGGAGATAAGGCCTATGAAGATACCGGTAAAGGTTATCATATGCTATGCGCTGACCGTTGTTATGCTTTTCTTCTGCGCCAATACATTTCTCGGAGGAATGCAGAGAGACAGGATAGTTCAGGAACGGCGAGATGAGCTTCTTGAATGCGCTACGGGACTCGCCGACGGTTATATAGTCAGGTTCTACGACTCAAAATATACTTTGAGACAGATGCGTGACCAGGTGACGATGCTGAGTGATATACTCGGACAGAGGATTTGGATCATTAACAGCAAAAACAAGGTTGTTGTCGATTCAGAAAGCACAAAGGTGTTTGACCTTGGCGAAATCGATCCCGAATTTGTGTATAAGGTTTATCACGACAATGTCCTGATAGAGGATATACTTGACGAACCGATGCTCACTGTGACGGCTCCTGTTATGTATAAATACGCGGTTAAGGCCTATGTCTGCGTCCTGACGCCGGAGCGCGAGGTACAGAACCGGTATCTCGAAAGGATGAATCAGATCAACCTTGAACTTCTGGTAATCTGCATATTGATGGCTGTGTCGTTCTTTGTTATATACATCATAGCGGCATATCCTACCAGAAAGATAAGGAAGGCGGCTCTTGAATACGCGGGCGGAAATTACTCTTACACATTAAAGTGCAGGACTCACGACGAGTACAACGACCTTACCAATGCGATCAATTACATGGTAAGTCAGATAAAACAGGTTGATGATTATCAGAAAAAATTTATAGCCAACGTTTCGCACGATTTCAGGTCGCCGCTCACATCGATAAAAGGGTACGCAGAGGCGATAAAGGACGGAACCGTACCTGAGGAGGCCAGGAATAAATACCTTGATGTAATCCTTTTTGAGACCGACAGACTTTCAAAGCTCACCTCAGACCTTCTTGATCTGAACAGGATCGATGCACGCGGCGTAATGCTTGAAATCACGAGCTTCGACATAAACGAAGCAATCAAAAACACGGCTGCATCTTTTGAAGTAACCTGCCTGAAAAAGAAGATAAGCATAGAGCTGTCATTTGCATCGAAGAGTACATTTGTCGATGCAGACCTAGGAAGAATACAACAGGTTTTATATAATCTGATCGACAACGCGATTAAGTTTTCCCGTTCGCAATCGGTTATTGAGATAGAAACGGAAGAAAAGGGTGCAAAGGCACTCATTCATGTCAGGGATCATGGTGAAGGAATCAGCAGAGAGAACATAAAACGCATCTGGGAGCGGTTCTATAAGCAGGATTCCTCTCGCGGAAAGGATAAAAAGGGAACCGGGCTGGGGCTTTCAATCGTCAAAGAGATAATAACTGCTCATGATGAGAATATCAATGTTATCAGTACCGAGGGAGTAGGTACGGAATTTACTTTCACATTGCCGATTTCAGGTGGTTAACCATCAGAAAACGGTAAAGCACCCGGAAACAATGAAGCGTTTTCGCGTTTCATTTGAGGAAATGAGAACATGGATAACAATAACATCGAAAAGAATCAGGAACAAGAAAAAAGTTTCATAACAGAAAAGATCAAACCCAAGACCAAAAGAAAGATAAAAAAGGTTCTTGAAGTGTGCGGATTCGCGCTTTTGGCGGCTGTGATCATCGGATTCGTTTCGCGGATAGTGTTTGTGCTGTCGGAGGAACCGGTCAAAAAGATGCTCGGAGTGGAAGAAAAACAGCCCGAAACCATGTTGGTCAATCCCACGAGAAGCGAGGTAAAGCTTTCGAGCGGGATTACCGAAAACGGAAAGATAAGCCCGACAGTATCCGAAACACCCGTGCCATCGTCGGAAGCTGAAAATACACCAGCTGTCTCACCGTCTCCGACATTGACACCTTCACCGACACCTTCTGTGAATGTTGAGGAGATAAAAAAAGAAGAAAAAAAAGAGGAGCAGCAAGCTACCGGTGAAGTCGGATCGGAAATTGTTCCGATAACCCCCGCTCCCGAAACCGATTCGGCGCAGGAAGCGATACAGGAGCAGACCGATCCAATGGATAATTACAACGGAATAGTCGGCTCGCTTAAAGGTCTTTATGCTTCGGTTTCGGAAAGCATCGTTACGGTAAGATCCTTCAGCAGCGGTGTTAACTGGCTTGATGAGAACATTGAATCATATGTGGACGGAACGGGAGTTATACTCGGTGAAAACGGAGTGGAGCTGCTTGTCATGACTTCATGTACAAAAACGGAGACTGCCGACAGGATCGAAGTAATCCTTGCGGATGGGTTCAATATTGAAGGACAGGTGTTTCTTACAGATCCGGTTCTTGATCTTGCTATCGTTGCGGTTGAACTCGAAAAGATCACTTCAAAGGAAAAAGCAATGCTTCGTTGCATATGCATCGGTGATTCATCAAAGGTAAATGTGGGAGATTCCGTTATGGCAGCGGGCATGCCGGATGGTTATGCCGGCTCTTTGGCATACAGTTTTGTTTCGGCGGTCGGACGAAAGTGCTATGTGCAGGACGGTGTGCTTGATGTATTTGCGACCGGTCTTCCGTATCACACGGGCTCTGATGCTGTCATCATAAACATGTCCGGTGAGATGATCGGCATTATTTCTCATTATGCCGAACAGAATGAAGATGACAGGATTACCGTGTGCGTATCGGTTAACAGCATACGAGACATTCTGATCGCTCTTTTGAACGGTAAAAGCACGGTCCACCCCGGAATAAGAGCAGAGGATATGCCTGCCGATGTTCTTACATCGATGGGGCTTGATCACGGCATATATATCAATGAAGTGGTGCCTTCTTCTCCGGCAGCGGAAGCGGGACTCAGAAAAGGGGATGTTATAACCGATATGGACGGAATTCCGATCAACAGCGTAAAGGATATGATGGAATTTCTTATAGGAGGGACGGATCGTTCGGAGATAGCTGCGACGTATTTCAGAAGCAGCCTGAGAGACGAACCGGTCAATACGGTGACGATCAAACTTGTTGATGCCTGACTTGTTGATATGGGTTAACGAGGTTGACGCATTGTAAAC
>JAEEIH010000052.1 GCA_016281275.1 Lachnospiraceae bacterium
GAAGCGATCAAGTACTACAGAGCGCACTACGAAAAAGAGGGGATCTTCAAGGCACCGCTTTACGACGGAGTAAAGGAGATGCTCGAGAGCCTCAAAGCCGGCGGCTGTACGCTTATGATGGTAACCTCGAAGCCCAAAGTCCTCGCCGAGGTCGTAGCCGAAAACAACGGGATCAAAGACTGTTTTGAATCAATCGTCGGCCCCTCAAAGGAGGATAAGAATCCGAGCAAAACAAGGCTTATCCGTGAAGCGATGGACATCCTCAACCTCACGGACGGTGACCGCGCCGAGATCGTTATGGTAGGAGACCGCTTCTACGATATCGAAGCCGCAGTAGAAGTCGGGGTCGACTCGATAGGAGTCCTCTACGGATACGGCTCTGAAGAAGAGCTCCGCAAGGCGGGCGTTACCTACACTGCAGTAACTGCGCAGGATATTATTTCTTTTGTATTATGACAGCCCTTTAATTTCTTTGCTAAAATACCGGATAAAACCGATAATAAAGTGTTGTAAAGTGGATAGCTTCTCCGCGCCGAAGGATTCTCCGAGAACGATAACGAACTATACGTGAGGCCACTAGTCTTCGTTCTACGCACTATGTGCTTGAACATCAGACAGACGCTACTCGCTCCGTTTCACTTCGCGACTCTAACGCAAATACATTTCATTGAATCTTTGAAATGTTTTGCTTCGAGCACGAAAACTTGTAAACAAGTTTTCTGGTAGCTTGGCGAAAGCGTTTCTCGGAGAATACTTCGTGCAGGAGAAGCGTATTTAGAAAAAATAGGAGTTCCATTATGTCAAAAGTAGTAGTCGGCATGTCCGGCGGAGTAGACAGCGCCGTAGCCGCATACCTTTTAAAGGAAGCAGGTCACGAAGTGATCGGAGTCACGCTTCGTACATGGGAAGCGGATGACGGATCCCTGAGTCGTTGCTGCGAGATCAACGACGCACAGGCATCGGCGTGGAAGATCGGGATAGACTTCCACTCTTTTAACTGCCTTCGTGAGTTCAGGGAAAAGGTGACGGAGCCCTTTATCTGCGATTACATCCGTGGCCTGACCCCGAACCCCTGCATCGAGTGCAACCGCTACATCAAGTGGGAGAAGCTTCTTCATGCTGCCGAGGTACTCGGAGCGGACTATGTCGCGACCGGCCACTACGCCTATGTGGTCAAGCTCCCGAACGGAAGGTTCTCGGTGAAACGGGCGAAGCACGCACAAAAAGACCAGACGTACATGCTCTACAAGCTCTCACAGGAGCAGCTCTCGAAAACCCTGATGCCTCTCGGAGATTACTCAAAGGATGAGGTACGTGAGATCGCACGAAAGATAGGACTCGATGTCGCAGAGAAACCCGACTCACAGGAGATCTGTTTTGTCCCCGATGACGACTATGCGGGCTTTATCATGAAAAATGTACACATGGGTAGTGAAGGAGACAATTCAAAATGCATGCCTGAAAATGGGCTCAAAAAAGCTTTTGATGATGAAAAACCCACTCATGAAGACAGCGGTGTGTCAGGAGAAAAAGAGGCTTCGGCAGTAGAATGCAGGGCTTTCTCAGCAGGAAACTTCGTCGATACAGAAGGAAATATCCTGGGGCAGCATAAAGGTATCATCCACTACACTGTCGGACAGCGAAGAGGACTCGGTCTGCCTCTCGGTTATTACGCATATGTGAGCGAGATCAGGCCCGATACCAATGAAGTCGTAGTGGGAAAAGAAGATTCGATAATGCATAAGAGCATTATCTGCAGAGACGTAAATTATGTCGGACTTCCGGCAATGAAATCCGGTGAAACCGCTGAACTGTTCGTCAAGATCCGATATCATCACGAGGCAAAGCTTGCGGTGGCGGAGGCGCTTGAAGAAGGCAGAGTAAAGGTGATATTCGAAGAAGCGGTGCGTGCTCCGGCGCCCGGACAATCGGCGGTTTTTTATGACGGTGACGGTTGTGTTGCCGGAGGCGGGATAATCGAGGCTGCCATATAGGCTTTAAAGCCACTGACAAGATTTGAAAAAAGCCACAACGGATTTTGAAAAGAATTAATCGTGGACATGCATTAATCTGTCATGTATAGTATTAGATAAGCAAAACTGCTGTTGAATTATGTGACGTGCTTGAGAGCATGTGAAGAAAACGATCAGCCCGGTGCAGGTGTCGGGCAAACAGAGGAGCCTGATACACATTTATGTATTTGGCGAGAAATCAGAAGCGGTTAAAACCGCTTCTAAAGAGGAGGTTACAAATGGCTTGTTTTACTGTTTCATTGGCGGAGGCAATTGTTGTCAAAGTTGTTCAGAAAAGAGTGGCAAAGAAGGAAAAACTCGCTGAACAAAATCATGTAACACTCGAGGAGAAGCCTCTTATTCCCATGTCTACCAGGCTTGGATGGCTTTCGAAGCTCCTTTTCGGAGGAAGCGCGCTTCTCGCGTTTGAGCATGTTTGGCACGGAGAAGTTGTTCCATGGTTCCCTTTCCTTACAGCTATGAACGATCCCGCGGATGCCATGGAGATGCTCACGGAGATCGGCACGGTCGGCGTGGGTATGGCAGCTCTTGTTACCGCTGTTTGGTTTGCTATGAGTAAAACCGCTCTTTTTATTGTCGGTCGTCCTGAGTTTAAGGGATCAAGAATGCAATAGAATAAATGAATGAATGAAAAAGGTTGCGTTGATTCGTGACCTTGGCGGAGGTGTCAAATGACATTGCTTATTACTGTATTTGCTGCTGTGGCGGTTACTGTTAAGTGGTATAACCGCAAGAACGATGACATGAGGCTCGGAAGTCTTGCACTCATGTATTGGGGTGCTTCGCTTATGTGGTTCGTCGATGCAATTGTCGAATATATTGAACTTGAAGCTGAATTCTTTAATCCCGAAGCGGCAGACATGCTTAATGATTCGTTTCTTGGACTTTCGGTAGTAGCGCTCGGACTTGTAATCTGGGTTGTCAGACTTCTTATCGCAGACCCTAAGGGAGTTATTAAAAAAGCGTTCACGCGCAAGACAGATGCGACCGGTACAGAGACAATGGAGTTATGACTGACTCTTTGAATTGTTTGCAACCATATTTTTTATATGCCTCGTTTCATACGAGGCATTGTTTTTACTGTGATGCATGTGTCGGACATTTGTGGTAATATTTTTATATTGAAATTAATGCGCATGACAATAATTAGTAACGGTTTGTACCAAATACGGAGATTGGAGTACGGTCCGGTGTTTGCCCAAAAGGTTTGTTACATTTCTATCGTGTAAACCCGGGGTGAGGGATCATAAGCGGTTCAGAAAACGTATAAAAAGGACTTTTATATGACAGGAACAAAAGAAATCCTTGAAAAGGTTTCGAGCGGACAGATGAGCGTTGAGGATGCGGAAAAGGCTTTGAAGAGCGGTTCATATGCGGATCTCGGGTTCGCCAAGCTTGATCTGGGGAGAAGCACAAGAAGCGGATGCGCCGAGGTTGTTTTTTGCGAAGGAAAGGCTGACGACCACCTGGTGGCGATATTTAAGCGACTTTATGAAGAAGAGGGACGGGTGCTCGGAACACGTGCGAGCGAAGAACAGTACAGGCTCGTCGGAGATGCTTTAGGGGATCGGGTTACCTACGATCCGATCAGCAGGATCCTGATCGCGGGGAATCCGGGGAGCGAAGAAATAGGAAAGATTGTTGTTTGCTGTGGCGGAACGGCGGATGTCCCTGTTGCTGAGGAAGCGGTTGAGACGGCTCGTTTCTTCGGTTGCAAGGTTGAAAAGATGTACGATGTCGGAGTAAGCGGTCTTCATAGGCTCCTTTCTAAGATTGACATGTTTGAAGGAGCGAATTGTGTTATTGCGATAGCAGGCATGGAGGGAGCGCTTGCAAGCGTTATCGGAGGACTTGTTTCGGTTCCCGTGATCGCGGTACCCACATCGGTCGGTTATGGGGCAAATTTCGAAGGGCTTTCGGCACTCCTTTCGATGATCAATTCGTGCGCGAACGGAGTTGCTGTCGTGAACATCAACAACGGCTACGGAGCAGGCTACCTTGCCGCGCAGATAAACAGACTTGCTGTAAAGTAAAAGGAATTGTGTATAACAGCCTGAATGATAATGGTTTTTATGAAGAAGCATTATAGTGCTAATCAGAAAATATAAAAGCTGAACTTGAAATAAAAGGACAGAGCAGGAAGAAAGGTCATGATATGAAGACATTATACTTTGATTGTGGAAGCGGAATAAGCGGCGATATGATCGTAGGAGCCCTCCTTGACCTCGGAGCGGACGAACAGGTGATGAGGAAAGCACTTTCGGGGCTCAGTAGCGAAAATGTGAAGATCGTAACCGAAAGAGTTA
The DNA here is from genome assembly GCA_016281275.1 of Lachnospiraceae bacterium. Lineage (GTDB taxonomy): Bacteria > Bacillota > Clostridia > Lachnospirales > Lachnospiraceae > RUG11977. The sequence continues at coordinate 4,340 of JAEEIH010000052.1, forward strand.
TGAAGAACGCGCTTGATTGCTGTAATTTTGATGTTGTACTCGACGATGAGCATGACAATCATGACCATGATATGGAGTATTTGTTTGGGCATTGTCCCATGAATCACGAGGGTGCATGGTCAAATCCTCATCGAGGAAACGGCTGTGGCTTTGCCACAGCCAATGAGACGGGGGTTGTGGGGCATGCGCAGTTCAATGACCCACAACCCCCGTCCCCAAGGGACCACGACCATCATCACCACACCCACCGTAACCTCACAGATGTCCTCAGGATCATTGACAGTCTGGAAATGACACCTTCCGCAAGAAAGCTTGCCGTCAGAGTGTTTGAAATATTGGCAGAGGCAGAGGGAAAGGCACACGGTAAAGACAAGAACGAGGTTCATTTCCATGAAGTCGGGGCACTGGATTCGATCGCAGATATAGTGGCGTCATCGGTTTGCTTTGACAATCTCGGGATTGAGAGAGTTATCATCCCGAAGCTTTGTGAAGGAACCGGAACAGTCAGATGCGCTCACGGAATCCTCCCGATACCTGTGCCTGCCGTTATGAACGTGGCATCCATGTACGGACTTCCGATTGCAATAACCGACAGACAGGCAGAACTTATCACTCCCACGGGTGCTGCGTTTGCAGCCGCAGTAATGACAGGAGTCAAGCTGCCCGAATCATTCATACCTCTTAAGGTAGGGCTCGGAGCTGGCAAGCGTGCATATAAATATCCGAGCATTCTGAGAGCAGTTATTTTTGACAGCGATGAAAACGGTCCGTTTATCGAATCGGATAACACGGATCATCATGAAAAAAATCCCAAGATGATATTTACTCGTGACATGCAGACTGATGATATTATTTGGAAGCTTGAAACGAATATCGACGATTGCACGGGAGAACAGCTGGGATTTGCGCTTGAACTCTTACTTAAAAGCGGAGCGAGGGATGCGTTCTACACTCCGGTCTTTATGAAGAAGAACCGACCGGCATGGTTGCTTACGGTTATCTGTGAAGAAAGCAACATTCCCTTGATGGAGGATATTATTTTCAAGAATACAACCACCGTTGGCATTCGCAGACAGATGATGAAAAGAACTATACTTCCGCGAAGGACGGAGACGGTTAAAACCGAATATGGGGAAATCAAAGTCAAAGTCTGTATATATAACGGAGAAGAAAAAGCTTATCCCGAATATGAGAGCGCGGTCGCAATCGCGAGAAGAGAAGGATGTTCACTCGGTGAAATCTATAAAGCAGCGGAAGATGCATACAAAAAGACTGTTGATTGAAATTTGACGAAAAAGAAGCGCCCCACCTCAAATCTTTGATGTGGGGCACTTCTTTTTTTGTTTAAGTATCGACACACTGTCCGGTTGTTAAAGAATTGTTAAACCGAGATTAAATAAATCCATGCTCGCGGTTATATGCACCACATATGATGTTAGTATTCTTGAAAAGAATATGATGTGCATAAATCGCACCGAAACCGCAAAGGAGAGAACCGAAAAGAAGCCACATAAGAATCGTGGTTCCGTTCTCAGGCATATGGATGCCATAGTAATTAGCCTTTGCTGAAAGACGGTTTCCGATCTTGTACATCCAGTAGAACTGGTAAATACCACAGGTAAGGAAGCTGAAAACTATGTAAGCGACAAGCCCCGCTGTTTTCTCATTGTCACCCTGGCAGGCTGTATTAACATCCTGAGCGAGCTGGTATATGAACCAATATCCGTAAATACCGCAGGTGATCAACGAAAGAAGTATGTAAACAATAAGGCTTCGATCGGTACGGAGAGGTCTTGCTCCGTTGTAGTAATTCTGAGAGCCGTTTATGGTATTGCCGAAAGAATTGATCTCACTGCCTAAACTGCTCTCGGCTCTGCTGAAAAAGTCACCCTCAGGACCATAATTCTGGGGACCGCCCTGGGGGTTGTTCGGTTGATAGTTCCCGTTGGGATTCTGAGCTGAGCCTGTAGGCGCACCACATGACGTACAGAAAGCAGACCCGTCGGGAAGCTGTGCTCCACATTTTTGACAAAACATTTTTTTCTCCTCCTTAATCATATTGATTAATAAAATACTTGATCAAACGTCCGATTGCGCCGCTTTCCGGAGCGAAGGAAACCACTTCTTCGGGTCCCGTAAACATCCTTATGATGTATGTGACTAAAAACGCAACGGCAAATGCGATAACGATCCACTTGTACACTTTTCCGAGCTTCCAACGAAAGATGAAAGCTGCAAGCCAGAGGATCGGAAGAGGCCACATGGGATGATAATAAAACGCCTGTGCAAAATCGAAATGCAACAGTGACCACATGGCTCTTGTCATTCCGCATCCGGGACACGAAAAACCGGTGACATATTTAATGGGGCAACCGATTCCCGTGATGTGGAAAATGAAATAAATAAACACGATTGAGAGAATAGCGAGCATTCCCTCTTTTCTGAATTTGAGTAAACTTTCTTTCATGACTGTTAATAGTCTATCACAAAAAGACAGTCTTCACAATCATCTGTAATGTAAAAACTTGAATAATTTTAAAAAATAACGAAAAACAAGAGATTTATAGAGTGAGAGAAGTGTGGTATATATTTATATGATGGACGTTTTTGAGGAAAACTTGTGAAAATGGCTGTATACTCAGTCTGATATATACTTATGTTCGACGGGAATCGAGCGTCGATATCGGATTACCTGCTGTGATTGCGGCATCAAGGCCATGAAAGGACGGAATCCGTTTGAAAGACACCGTATCGGAATGAAAGGAATTGAAATGAAAAGCTTTGAAGAACTTGTGGAAGTGGTTGCGCGCCTGAGAGGCGAGGGAGGATGCCCCTGGGATAGGGAGCAGACGCATGCAACCCTGAAGACCACCTGCATAGAAGAGGCTGCAGAGGTAATCTGCGGCATAAACATTCTTGAGAAAACAGGCAATGCTTCGAATCTCTGCGAGGAGCTCGGAGACCTGTTGCTTCAGGTAGTGATGCAGGCCCGGATAGCTGAAGAAGAGGGACTGTTTACCATTGACGATGTGAACCGCGCCATTACAGAAAAGATGATCCGACGTCATCCCCACGTATTCGGAGAGGTTACTGTGTCGGACACCGGAGAGGTTTTAAAGAACTGGGAAGAGATCAAGAAACTCGAGAAGAAGGGCAAGATCGACGACGATCCCTACATTTACGATGCGTTTGACGAGTCGGTCGGTTTGATCGAAAGAGCGCGGCAGAGAAAAATCGAGAAGCGCAGGAAGGCTGCCGAAGAAAAAAACGATTAAGCCTCAATGCTGATTTTACCGAAGAATCGCCCCGAAATTCGGGACACGAATGCAGAGCTTTCGGTGGGACGGAGGTCAAAATACAATGTATGAACTGGTAATCGGGATTCAATGCGCCAGCATTCTCATACTTTTTGCTGAATGCTGGGTTATTATGACGAGCTGGAAGGGTATGCTGCATTCATACCTGTTCCTCGGCTGCGCAGCGACGATCGTTACGAACGTCGGTTATCTCTTAGAGCTTGTTTCCAAGACTGAGGAGAGCTTTTTCAATGCACTCAGACTGTCGTATCTCGGAAAGATCTGGATCGTTTTCGCGCTATTTCTCTTTATTGCGCAGCTCGTCAGGGTGAGCATACCGCGCGTCCTCAAGGCCGTGCTGGCCGTCGTAAACATTGCTGTTTATGTTATGGTCTTCACCACAAGGTATACGGAACTGTATTATAAAGATCTGTTTTTCTTCTTTAACGGCAAATTCCCTGTGCTCGGTCATAAGGACGGTATCGGCCATATCTGGTGGGATATAGTCCTCTTTCTCTATGTTGCATGCGGTCTGACGCTTCTTATCGTTTCCATCGTTAAAGAGAGAAAGCTTCTTGCGAAAAAACGGCTTATCATGGTCAGCATTGCAATCGCTATCCAGGCAATAGCGCTTATACTTCAGGTCTTCAAATATCCGTCTTTTACGAATTACTACGATCTGACGATGGTCGGATATCCGATCGCGAACGTCTTCATGCTGATCGCCATTTTCAGGTACAAGCTCCTCGACAATGACGCACTTGTCAAGGAGTACATCATTGATGAGCTTTCCGAGGGAATCATAACCGTCAGCAAGGACAACAAGATAAGTTATTACAACAAGCCCGCGCTCGCGCTTATGCCCGAGATCAAGACCAATCCGCAGAAGGTGATCGAAACACTTGTCGAATCGGTTGAAAATCATGAGCCGCTCAGGATAAACGGCAATGTTTATGTTCCCGCACCGAGCGAACTGCATGACGAAGAGCGTATCGTCGGAACCGTTTATGTCCTCGACGATGATACGGAGCACTTCAAATATATGGACGACCTGCGTGAGCAAACGTTGATCGCGGAAAACGCGAGCAAAGCGAAAACTTCTTTTCTTGCAAACATGTCTCACGAGATAAGGACACCCATCAATGCCGTGCTCGGCATGGACGAGATGATCATCAGGGAGAGCAATCAGGAATCGATCCGTTCGTACGCGGTTGACATCCGAAATGCGGGAAGGACGCTTTTGTCGCTCATCAACGACATCCTTGATTTTTCAAAGATTGAAGAGGGCAGGATGGAGATCATCCCGGTTCAGTACGAGCTTTCGTCCCTCATAAACGATCTTCTTAACATGATCAGGGAACGCGCCCTCAAAAAAGGACTTGAGCTTGAGGTAACAACCGACAAGGAGGTTCCTCACATCCTTTACGGCGATGAGATAAGGATCAGGCAGGTTGCCCTTAATCTTCTGACAAATGCGGTAAAATACACGAACAAAGGAAAAATAACGTTCGAGGTCGGATTTGAAAAGCTTTCCGACAGACAGATCGCCCTCAAATTCCGTGTCAAGGATACCGGTATCGGCATGAAGGAAGAAGACATGGACAAGCTCTTCACTCCGTTCACAAGGATCGAGGAAAAGAGAAACCGCTCCGTTGAGGGCACGGGGCTCGGAATGAGCATCGTGACTCAGCTTCTTGCGCTTATGGACAGCAAGCTCGATGTAAAGAGCACATACGGAGAAGGCTCAGAGTTCTCATTCGCGATCACGCAGGATGTTGTAAAGTGGGAGCCTATGGGAGAACTCGCGGAGAGGTTCTCGTCGGTATCCGAATCCGTTGAAAATTATCACGAGCTTTTCCAAGCACCCGATGCGCATATACTTGTCGTTGACGATACCGAAGTCAACCTTGTTGTCGTGAAGAATCTTTTAAAGCAGACACAGGTTGTGATCGATACCGTTACATCCGGAAAAGAAGCTATAACGTTGGTGAAAAACAACCGCTATGATGTTGTGTTCATAGATCACATGATGCCCGATATGGACGGCATAGAGACTCTTCATAGGATAAAGGAAGAGTGCGAAACGAAAGGCACATTCTTCGTTGCCCTCACGGCCAATGCTGTTTCGGGTTCGAGAGAAAGGTATATCTCGGAAGGATTTGATGACTATCTTTCAAAGCCCATCGATGGACGAAGGCTTGAGGAAATGTTGAAGAATTACCTGCCTGATAGTAAAATAAAAGCAGTGATTCCGTCTGAAACGGATGCGGAATCGGGAAAGAACGGCGACGACCGGGAAGAAGGTTCGTCCGGAAACAGCGGAGACTCCGGGAAGGCAGTGATTCCGGAATGGATCAAGGCTATTCCCGAGATCGATATAAACAAGGGTATCGAAGGCTGCGGCTCGGAAGAAAGCTTTCTTTCGGTACTGGAAGTCTTTTACAGAACGGGCGCACAAAAGGCGGACGAGATCGAACGGTTCTACACCGAAGAGGACTGGGAGAATTACACGATCAAGGTGCATGCGCTCAAGAGCTCGGCTCGCATAATCGGAGCGGCAGAGCTTTCCGAAGAGGCAAGAGACCTCGAGGAGGCCGGAAAGGCGCGTGAGCTTGAAACCATAAAAAGGGGTACGGAAGGCCTCTTGGCGGGATACCGCGAGCTTTGCGGAAAACTTTCGGAGTATGACGAAAAGGAAAGGGATCGGGAAAAGCTTTCCGAGGAACTTCGAAAAGACGCGTTCATGACGATCGCCGAGGTGGCGGACAGCATGGACTACGGACTGATGGAGCAGCTCATTAAAGACCTCAGGGGATACAGCTTGTCGAAAGAAGATGAGGCTGTTGTAAACGAGGTCGAGAAAAAGCTTTTTGAGCTTGACTGGGAAGGCATCATCGAGACCGTAAAGGAACAGAAGTAAGGAATATGAGCCGGATGACGATATGATCGGAACGGCTTTATCGGAGGGTTTGCATGGATAATTTTATGGGCAGTACAAACGGAACGATTCTTGTTATCAGCGATACGGACAGCTTTCTTGCGAAAAGCCTTTCGACGAAGCTGAAAGCCAAGGGGCTTGATTCGGTTTTCGTACATGACGAGATCAAGGAGATCGAACCGTATAAGGAGCACACAACGCTCATGATTCTCTTCCTCAGCGAAGGGATGGAGATGAAAACAAAGACACTTGTTTACCTTAAGGATCTGGCGAGTGACACGGATTCGAGGTTTATCCTTGTGGGGGATGAATCCGGGTTTGATAGCATAAAAAAGACCATCCCCGAAACGCTTATACTTGACAGGTTTAAGAGACCGCTCGTGATGGATGACCTCATCGAAAGGATAGAAAGGTATCTCGAAGAAAACACGGGAGAAAACAGAAAGAAAACGGTCCTCATCGTTGATGACGACATTACATACATGAGGACGGTGTACGAGTGGCTTAAGGACCGCTACCGCGTGGGCATGGCATCAAGCGGGGTTCAGGCGATCAGCTACCTCACCAAGAACAAAGCGGATCTCGTTCTTCTCGATTACGAGATGCCCATCGCGAACGGACCGCAGGTTCTGCAGATGTTAAAGAGCGATTCGGAAACCGATTCGATCCCCGTTATGTTCCTCACGGGCCATGGAGAGAAGGAAAGCGTAATGTCGGTCTTAGACCTTAAGCCTGCCGACTATCTGTTAAAGACGATCGGAAAGGAAAATCTGTTGAAGAAACTTGATGAGTTTTTCAAAGTAAAGTAGGAGCAATTCGCGAGTTTGACACGGTAATTTCACGAAAACAAAACTAGAATTACGGAGGTATCACAGAGTGACAAAACTTACAATTCATGAGAACGAAACAAAGGGGACCATCAGCCCCGAGATCTACGGTCATTTTTCCGAGCACCTCGGAAGATGCATCTATGAAGGAATATATGTTGGAGAAAACTCGCCCGTTCCGAACGTTAAAGGGATGAGAAAGGATGTGGTCGACGCTCTCAAAGATATGGCCATTCCCGTACTCCGCTGGCCCGGCGGCTGCTTTGCCGACGAGTACCACTGGAAGGATGGGATTGGGCCGAAGGATAAGAGAAAGCGCATGGTCAACACGAACTGGGGCGGCGTTGTCGAGGACAACAGCTTCGGAACTCATGAGTATTTCGAGCTTTGCGGGCAGC
>JAEEIH010000053.1 GCA_016281275.1 Lachnospiraceae bacterium
TACGACGGCACGGTGAGCACCCGTCTTGAGAGCATTCACAGGAAGCTGTCAGAGACTATTATCTAAAGGATGGAAAGGAATTATGCAGTTAAAACCCGAAGAAATATCCAAAGTCATCCGCAGCCAGATCAAATACTACGAGAATACCATTAAGCAGAACGAGACCGGAACCATCCTCAATGTAGGTGATGGTATCGCCAGAGCGGCAGGTCTTATCAACTGCATGTCGGGCGAGCTCATCGAGTTCGAGGACGGAAGCTTCGGTATGGCTCAGAACCTCGAAGAGAACAGCGTTTCAATCGTGCTCTTCGGTTCTGACGAGAAGATCGGTGAGGGGCAGACCGTTACCAGAACCGGTAAGGTTGTGTCTGTGCCCGTGGGCGATGCTATGATCGGTCGTGTTGTCAATGCGCTCGGCCAGCCTATCGACGGACAGGGTCCCATTGTGACGGAAGAATTCCGCCCGATCGAGAGTACCGCGCCCGGTATCTGCGAAAGACAGTCAGTATTTGAGCCCCTTGAGACGGGCATAAAGGCCATCGATTCCATGATCCCGATCGGCCGTGGACAGCGTGAGCTGATCATCGGCGACCGTCAGACAGGAAAGACGACCATTGCGACGGATACCATAATCAATCAGAAAGGCAAGGACGTGATCTGTATCTACGTGGCTATCGGCCAGAAGAGATCGACTGTTGCGGGCCTTGTTGAAAACCTCAAGAAAAACGGCGCTATGGATTACACGATCGTTGTGTCCGCGAGCGCATCGGAGGCATCCCCTCTCCAGTCCATTGCGCCTTATTCGGGCTGTGCAATGGGTGAGTACTTCATGAATAAGGGCCGACACGTGCTTGTTATTTATGATGATCTCTCGAAGCACGCGGTTGCTTACAGAGCACTCTCACTTCTTATCCGTCGTCCACCCGGACGTGAAGCATATCCCGGTGACGTATTCTACCTCCACTCGAGACTTCTCGAGCGTGCAGCCAAGCTTGATGCGGCACACGGAGGCGGATCGCTCACGGCGCTTCCCGTTATCGAGACACAGGCAGGCGATGTATCCGCATATATCCCCACCAACGTTATTTCGATCACGGACGGACAGATATTCCTTGAGACCGAGCTTTTCCACTCAGGCGTTATGCCTGCGGTTAACCCCGGTATCTCGGTGTCCCGTGTAGGCGGTAATGCGCAGATCAAGGCAATGAAGAAGGTTGCCGGAACATTGAAGCTCATCTATTCTCAGTATCGTGAGCTCCAGAGCTTCGCTCAATTCGGTTCCGACCTCGATGCCGACACAAAGGCTCGTCTCGATCAGGGTGCGAGAATCGTTGAGGTTCTCAAGCAGGACCAGAATTCGCCCGTACCGGTTGAGAAGCAGATCGCCATTATCTATGCGGTTACCAAGAACATCCTTTCAGAGGTTCCCGTTGAGGAAATCCGTCGTTATGAGCGAGAGCTTTTTGCATTCCTTGACAAGGATCCCGACGGTGCGGCATTCGCAAAGGCAGTCAAAGAAAGCGGAAAGCTTGAGGAAAGCACTGAGGAGCACTTAAAGAAGGCTCTTGAAGTATTCACGAAGCAGTTCCTCGGAACTCTCGGGAAGGACTGACAGATAATCAGATAACATAAACCGCACAGCGCATCGGCGCAGCGGATTAAAAGAAGAGGATGTCCATATGGCAGCTAACATGAAAGCGGTTAAGCTGCGCATCAAGAGCGTAAAAAGCACCATGCAGATCACAAAGGCCATGGAGCTCGTAGCGTCCTCAAAGTTGCGCAGGGCCAAGGAAAGATCTGAAAACTGCAGACCCTACTTTAAGGAGCTGTTTGCCACCCTTAAAGACATCGCCTGCGGCAACACCGATTTTTCTTCGGTATATGCCTCGGTACAGCCGGGTAAAAAGGTTTGCTACGTGGTCATGGCAGGTGACAGAGGACTTGCGGGAGGTTACAACTCCAACCTTTTCAAATGTCTTGAGGCGGACGCCGCAGGCAGAGAAGGATACGCGGTTCTCCCCGTCGGAAAGAAAGCGGTCGATTATTTCAAAAAGAGAAAAGTCAAGATCCTTTCGGAGAGACACTCACAGATTGCCGGACTCGGCGTTTCGGACTGCTTTGAGATGGCGAAGATACTTTGCGAAGCATATAAGAGCGGTGAATACGGAAGCGTAAGACTTGTTTATACGGAATTCGTTTCCATGCTGTCGCAGCAGCCGCATGTGCTTCCCATTCTTCCGATCTCAGACCTTGATGACGACGGAGTGGACGAACCCATCAAAAACCTTATACTTTATGAGCCCGACAGTATCGCGGTGTTCGATGCGATCGTTCCCGAATATGTAGCGGGAGTCATCTACGGCGCTGTGTGCGACTCGATGGCGAGTGAGCAGGCCGCAAGACGTACAGCGATGGAGTCGGCTACAAGCAATGCGGAAGAGATGATCGATACACTCAATCTCTCATATAACCGCGCGCGTCAGGCAAGCATAACCCAGGAGATCACCGAGATCGTCGGTGGAGCCGAAGGCTTATGAAAGTGACTTAAATTTTCATCCGGATCGGCTCGGAGCGGATCCGGGGACAAAATAAAAGGCAATGATTACTACAATACAGGAAGCAACATAAACGTTTCCACAGAGGAGAAAAAGCATGAGCGATAAACACATTGGCCGGGTGGTACAGGTAACAGGTCCCGTTCTTGACATCAGGTTTGAACCTGACGAACTGCCCGCACTCCTGAACGCAGTCGAGATCAACTACGAGGGCAGAAAGCTTGTTGCCGAGGTTGCCCAGCAGATCGGTGACAACACAGTCAGATGTATCGCGATGAATTCCACGGACGGTCTTGTTCGCGGTATCGAAGCTGTAGATACGGGAGATCCCATCAAGGTTCCCGTCGGTGAGGCGTGCCTCGGACGTGTGTTCAACCTTCTCGGAGACCCCGTTGACAATCTGCCGCCCGTTGAGACGGAGGAACGCTGGTCCATCCACCGTCCCGCTCCTTCATATGAAGAGCAGGCTGCTTCGACGCAGATCCTTGAGACGGGTATCAAGGTCGTTGACCTTATCTGCCCCTATGCAAAGGGTGGTAAGATCGGTCTCTTCGGCGGTGCCGGAGTAGGTAAGACAGTACTTATCCAGGAGCTTATCCACAACGTTGCCACAGAGCACGGCGGCTACTCCATCTTCACAGGCGTTGGAGAGCGTACCCGTGAGGGTAACGATATGTATAACGAAATGAAGGAGAGCGGTGTTATCGCACAGCCTGCCTTAGTCTACGGTCCGATGAACGAGCCGCCGGGAGCACGTATGA
>JAEEIH010000054.1 GCA_016281275.1 Lachnospiraceae bacterium
ACTAGTCTTCGCCTGCGACACGAGGTGGCTTGCCTCAGACACACGAACCTCGTTCCGCTAAAGCTTCACGAATTCTTTTTGAAAGATTCGTCGGTGAACATTCGTCGAATCTTTAATCCAAAAAGAAAAGGAACTAGTCTTCACTCTCGCATGCTTCGCATGTGGAGTTCAGACAGAAAAGGAACTAGTCTTCGCCTGCGCCACGAGGTGGCTTGCCTCAGACAGACGAACCTCGTTCCGCTAAAGCTTCACGACTTCTTTTTGAAAGAGTCGTCGGTGACCATTCGTCGAATCTTTAATCCAAAAAGAAAAGGAACTAGTCTTCACTCTCACATGCTTCGCATGTGGAGTTCAGACAGACGCAACTCGCTCCGCAGGCTTCGCGATTTTTTCACAAATCGCTGTTGAAGCGTCAGCGATTTGTTTGAAAAAACACGAAACATCGCGTGCGATGTTTCTGGTTGCTTGGCCTAGTGGCTCAGTTGGTTAGAGCGCCGCCCTGTCACGGCGGAGGTCGTCGGTTCGAGTCCGATCTGGGTCGGTTGTACGATTTTTAACCACACAATTTAGGATTGCTGATAGTTGGGCAATCGAAAATTTTCATCGTCGCAGAAGCGACTCGAAAATTTTCTAACGACTCGCTCCGCAGGCTTCGCGACTCTCGGCGAAAAATGTCGTTGAACCATCGACATTTTTCCCCTACGAGCACTGAAAACTTGCGTAGCAAGTTTTCGTGGTCGTAGGGGATCTTAGCTCAGCTGGGAGAGCATCTGCCTTACAAGCAGAGGGTCATAGGTTCGAGCCCTATAGGTCCCATCGTTTATTAAAAGTACGGACATCAAGCGAGCAGAGTTCGCTGGATGTCTTTACTTTATAAAATATGCCGGCGTGGCGGAATTGGCAGACGCCCGGGACTTAAAATCCCGTGAGGCTTACCCCTCGTACCGGTTCGACCCCGGTCGCCGGCATTTAAAGAATATAATGGGTCCGAAAGCCTAAAAATGCGGCTTTCGGTATTTTTATTTAGAGGAGGAGAAACCATGCTTGAAATACTGGGAAACATTAACGATTCGATCAATTCGTTTGTATGGGTCACTATCGGACTTGTACTTTTGATCGGTACGGGTATCCTTACGACCGTGATCACAAAGGTCTTTCAGGTTACTCATTTCGGACACTGGATCAAAAATACCATCGGCAGTGTCTTTCACAAGGAGGTTTCAGGTCATACCAAAGACAAGGGCTCGATCTCACAGTTCCAGTCTCTTTGTACCGCACTTGCGGCTACCATCGGTACAGGTAATATCGCAGGTGTTGCCGCAGCCATCGCATTCGGCAGCTCGGGATCGATCTTTTGGATGTGGGTCGCTGCGTTCTTTGGAATGATGACCAACTACTCGGAAAATGTTCTGGGAATTTTCTTCCGCAGACGTAATGCCGAAGGTGAGTGGTCCGGCGGAGCCATGTATTACCTCAAAGACGGCCTCGGCAGGAAGAAGGGGCTCGGCAAGGTTGGTTCCGTGCTGGCCGTCCTTTTTGCGGTATTTGCGATACTTGCTTCGTTCGGTATCGGTAATATGGGACAAGTCAATAAGATCGTCATGAATATTAAAGCTGCGTTCCCGATAGAGGCATTTAATACCACTCTGTTCGGTGAGATCACCGTTTATAATCTTATACTGGGTCTCGTACTTGTTATCCTCGCAGCGCTTATCATTGTGGGAGGCCTTAAGAGGATCGCTAATTTTGCAGAAAAGGTGATTCCTTTTATGGTCATCTTCTTCCTTATCGGAAGCCTTGTGATCATCTTTGTTAATTTTGAGAATATCGGAGCCGCATTCGGTTCTATATTCAAAAATGCGTTTACAACCGAAGCTGCATGGGGCGGAGCAGTCGGTATCAGCGTTAAGACCATCGTAACATGGGGCTTTAAGAGAGGCGTGTTCTCCAACGAAGCGGGACTCGGATCGTCGGTTATGGTCCACTCAAATTCAAACGTCATCGAACCCGTACGTCAGGGTATGTGGGGAATTTTTGAGGTGTTTGCCGATACGATCATCGTCTGCACGATCACGGCACTTGTTATCCTTACAAGCGGAGTGATTGATATCGATACGGGTCTTATGCAGGAGGGACTTTCGGATGCCACGCTTGCGAGCGCAGCGTTCTCAACCGTATTTGGCGACTGGGGTTCGAAGTTTGTGGCGATCTGTATGTTCCTGTTCGCATTTACGACAGTTCTGGGATGGTCGCATTACGGAGCAAAATCGTTTGAGTATCTCTTCGGAACAAAGGCGGTTAAGGGCTACAAGATCTTCTTTACGCTTATGGTGGTCAGCGGAGCGCTCATGACTTCGTCGATCGCCTGGGATATTTCGGATACCTTTAACGGGCTTATGATGATACCCAACCTTATCGGTGTGATCGTTCTTTCAAATACTGTAAGAAAAATTACCAAGAATTATATCGACAGACGGATAAAAGGTTTGGATATCGAGCCGATGCTGTCTGCGATCGATGAGATCCAGACCGAACAGGCTGCCAAGCTTAAAGAGGGACAATTATAATAGTATCGGAAAACCCGCCTTTGTCATAACATAAGAATTCAGATCCGGTAAACAAACAATACCGCTCGGTAAATGTATCCACCTTTCCGGCTTGTCCGGCAAAGAGTGTACAATTGCTGAGCGGTATTTTGGTGCGATAAACGAAAGCCGTCTGTTGCAAGCTTGTTTGTGAACAGACGGTTGAGTGAACGGTCATTTGTTTGTGAACAGACGGGACTGTCTGTTCAGTCTTTGTACGAATCCCAATCACGGTCATCTTCCTGATAACCTTTCTTTTTCAGGTGATGAACTATCAGCTTGATGATGGCACCCGAGAAGATGCTGATGGCGATGATAAGCCAGCCGCCGATGTGTTCGGCTTTCTTGTTGACCGTACGAAGAGTGCCCGGAACTGCTGTTTCAATGGGTTTTAGCGTAAGTACGGTGTAAAACCGCCAAATACAAAAAAATACTCATAAAAAAGATGAACGAACCTAAAAAGAGGAAGACATAGATCAACAATCGATGAGTAAGGATGTTTTGACGTTTACGGTCGGATTTGATATAATAACTTATTATCTGTTCGGTACAGTTTTTTGTACCGAAGGTCGGTAGTGAAGGTATTTTATTACATGAGGAAAGGAAGAAAAATGAGAAAAAAACTATCAAAGCTATTGGGACTGTTTACTATTTGTGCTCTTGTGATCGGTGCAACAGCTCCCGCAAGTTCTAATGCAGCTTCAAAGACAAAGCTCAGCGCCACCAAGAAAACTCTCTACGCAGGCGAGCAATTCGCTTTAGAGCTTACAGATGCAAAAGGAAGCGTAAAATGGTCTTCTTCAAATAAGAAGGTTGCTACCGTCAAAGACGGGTTGGTTGTTGCAGTTAAAAACGGAAAGGCAACGATCAGTGCAAAGGATTCCAAAAAGACTTACAAATGCAAGATCACCGTTAAAAAGAATTCTTTATCCGATAAAGCCCTGAAGATAAAAGCAGGAGAATCGGCAAGTCTTACCCTTAAGGGCAACACTCCTGCCGAGTGGATTTCTTCCGATGAGAGTATTGCCATCGTTAACAACGGTACTGTAACCGCTCTTAAGAAGGGAACGGCAAACATCACGGCTAAAGTCGGATCGAAGAAGTACACATGCAAGGTTACCGTGGCAGCCAATACTGATGTCACGGATGAGCCGGTTGAACTTACGCTTTGGACCATTCAGAGCGGCGAGGGGCTTTCCGATGCGTATGTAAGAGCGATAGACGATCTTAAGAAAGCTTATCCCAATGTCACACTTAAATATGAGACATTTGATCAGGAATACTATAAAGATAAGATAAGACTTTCGGCTGCGGCAGGCGATCTTCCCGACATTTTCTTCACATGGTCGGGAGCGTTCCTCGGAGAATTTGCCGATCTTGGCGTAGCTTATTGCCTTGATGATGTTATGGCAAAATACATTAAAAGCGGAGACATCACTCAGGTAATGCTCGATAACACCACCTATGAGGGTAAGCATTACGGTATACCCATGGGCATGAACATGGCTGTCCTTTTTGCCAATACGGATCTTTTAAAGCAGGTCGGAGTAAATGCGGTTCCCAAGACTCTCGAGGAATTGTACGATTGCTGTGACAAGCTTCTTGAAAAAGGAATTACACCATTCGGATGCGGTAACGAAGGCTGGTGCATTTCCGAATATGTTGAATCCATTATTGAAAAGAATATCGGTGCAAAAGCTCTCAATGAGATCTTTTCCGGAAAAGGCTCATTTGATAACAAGGGCATGGCTGAAGCAGTCGATATTTTCAAAGAGATGCTTGATAAGGGATACTTTGGAAAAAGGCGTAATATGGGTAACGGAGAAGTCTCCGAGAGATTTAAGGCAGGGGAGTACGCGTTCTACTTAAACGGAACATGGAATTGCGGAGGGCTTTCGTCTGATCCTGAATTCGCTTCCAAAGTAACTGTTTCCGAATTCCCTGTTATCAATTCGAAAAAATCGCAGCTTGGAGAGTTTATCGGAGGTCCTTCGGACTCATTGGCGGTATCGGGATTTTCAAAGAAAGCCGGTGTGGCTGCGGAGTACGCGGTGGCACTTGGAAAGCTTGTCAGCAAATACAGTTACCTTCAGGGCAGCGGACTTCCTACATGGAAGATCGGCTACGATGATAGTGAAGTAAACGCTCTGACAAAACAGGTATCGAAGATTTGCACGGGCGCTAAGGGCTTTGTGCTCTTCGGTGACACGGCAATGCCTTCTTATGAAAAGGATCCTTATCTGGATTGCCTCATTATAGTATTTAACGGAGATATGGACGGCAAAGCCTTCACTAAGGAATTGGCAAGCAGTATAAGATAAACGATCATCACAAAGATCTGTCGGGTCGGGAGTCCGGTTATTACCGGACTCCCGGTCTGGTTTTGGGCAAAAAACGATTTCGTCTGTCGGGAAGTGCGTTGTTATCGGAAAATCGCCGTGCTTATTTTCGGCAATTTATGTAAGTATATACTGAAAAGTTCTCTTGAAGAAAAAACATAATTGTCTTGACACGATCGACCCTATATGGTAACATAACTCTTCGCGGAGAGACATTCGCCAAGATGCGGAGCATCAGTAAATGTGTGTGTAGCTCAGCTGGATAGAGCGTCTGGCTACGGACCAGAAGATCGCGCGTTCGAATCGTGTCACACACGTAAGCCATACCCATATCAGGTATGGCTTTTTTTGCAATAAGCATATGACATCTATGGTGAGGAAATGACCTGATACACAGTTATGTGTTGGGTAAGGATACGGAAGCGGAAAACACCGCTTCCAAAGAGGAGATTTATTATGAATTTGTTCAGACATGGAAGAAAGGTGTTGTTTAGAAAACTTCTTCTCGCATTTATAGACATCGTTACGGTTGCAGCTGCCTCGATCGGGGCGCTGTTGTTAAGATTCGATCTTTCCTTTGAAAGAATTCAGGAGCCTTACCTTAGGATCGTTCTTGACCTTTTGCCTGTTGCCACTGCTGTGACGATCATCATACTCTGGATGTTGCGTCTTTACAGCAGCCTTTGGACCTATGCGGGTATAAAGGAGCTTGAGAGGGTAGTTTTTGCAAGTATTCTTTCTACATTGGTTTACGTTATCCTCATCTATGTGTTCCACTACGATGAATACAGGCTTCCCAGAAGCTTCTATTTCCTGTATTTCTTTATCATTTTGGTTATTCTGTCCATAAGCCGCTTCGGCTATAGGGTCGTCAGGACGATCATCAGGAATTATGTTGACCGTAAATACGGTAGCAATGTCATGGTCATCGGAGCCGGCGAAGCCGGAAGTATGATCATCAGGGAAATGACCAACAACGATGATACCCATAAAACGGTTTGCTGCGTTATTGATGATTCGAGGGAGAAGATCGGCAGCTACATCCTTGGAGTAAAGGTTGTCGGAAATACGGATGACATTCCTTATTATGCGGATAAATACAATATCAGGGAGATAATCATCGCAATTCCTTCCATAAGTAAGAGCGAGACCGGCAGGATCGTCAACATCTGTAAGACGACAAAGTGCGCCCTTAAGATTCTTCCCGGCATCAAGGAGCTTGTCGACGGAGGCTCCAAAGTTTCCCAGCTCCGTAACGTCCAGATCGAGGACCTTCTTGAAAGAGGCTCGATCGAGGTTGATATTGATTCCGTCATGGGATTTGTTACCGGAAAAACCGTACTTGTCACCGGAGGCGGCGGATCGATCGGAAGCGAGCTTTGCAGACAGCTCGCCAAGCACGGAGTCGGTCAGCTTCTTATCGTTGATATTTATGAGAACAATGCATATGACATCGAGCAGGAGCTTCGCAGAGATTATCCGGATCTCGATCTGGTGGTCATGATCGCCTCTGTCCGCAATACAAAAAGGATCGATCTTATATTCGAACAGTACAAGCCGAGCATTGTTTTCCATGCGGCTGCACATAAGCATGTACCTCTTATGGAGGTCAGCCCCAATGAGGCAGTCAAGAATAATGTGTACGGAACACTTAAGACTGTTCGCGCAGCAGACAAGCACGGCGTGGAACGTTTTATCCTCATCTCGACCGACAAGGCCGTTAATCCCACAAACGTTATGGGCGCTACCAAGCGTCTCTGTGAGATGATCATTCAGACCTACGACAGGATCTCGAAGACCGAATTTGTGGCAGTAAGATTCGGAAACGTACTCGGAAGCAACGGAAGCGTTATCCCTCTCTTTAAGAAGCAGATAGAAGAGGGAGGGCCCGTTACTGTCACTCATCCCGACATAGTAAGGTTTTTCATGACGATTCCCGAGGCGGTCTCGCTTGTGCTTCAGGCAGGCGCCTTTGCCAAGGGCGGCGAGATCTTCGTGCTCGATATGGGAGAACCGGTTAAAATTCGAACCCTTGCAGAAAATCTTATCAGGCTTTCGGGATATGTTCCGTATCAGGATATAGACATTAAATTCACGGGACTCAGACCCGGCGAAAAGCTCTACGAAGAAGTACTTATGGACGAAGAGGGACTTCAGAACACAGCCAACAGCCTTATTCATATAGGAAAGCCCATCAAGATGGACTATGATGATTTCCTTTCGAAGATCGACGCTTTCTACGAATATGTCAAGGAAGAACCCACGGACATAAGGGAGAAGTTGATGGAGCTTGTTCCGACATATAAGCCGGCGAAGAACTGATCTTTACTGCGGGATGGAAAGTCCGCAATCAGTATAAAAAAGCGGTACGGCAATTTAGGGAGGAAATAATCCCCCGGGTTTGCCCGGATCGAAAAGGGGAAAAAGAGTGGCAGAGAGTATAGCAACCTGGTTCGCGACAACATTTGAGGGACTTCCTCACGAGCTTATAGTTTTCCTTGTGTCAATGGTTCCGATCGTTGAGCTGCGTGGGGGACTTATCCTTGCGCCGATCTTCGGCATGAACATAGTAAAAGCCATTCTCATCTGTCTCGCCGGCAACATGGTTCCCGTGCCGTTCATTCTTCTGTTTATAACTAAAATATTCGACTGGCTCAAAACCACACGTCTTCTCAAAGGATTCGCCGAAAAACTCGAAGCAAAAGCCATGGGTAAAAGTGATAAGATTGCTCGTTATGAATTCTGGGGACTTGTTCTTTTTGTCGGAATCCCGCTTCCCGGAACGGGAGCATGGACAGGATGCTTCATTGCCGCGCTTCTCGGAGTTAAATTCAGAAAAGCTTTTCCGGCCGTGATCCTGGGACTTTTGCTTGCAACAACGATAATGTGCATCATTACGTACGGAATTCCCGCTCTTTTCTGATCGGGATTGCTTTAAGCAACGTTGACACATACACATGTTTACGACATGAAATCAAGGTCAAATGAACAGATATATTGTAAAGTGGGAGCCTGGTACGCAGAGTCATGTTATGGCAAGAGATCAGCGGCGGCAACAACGACGCTATGAGGAAAATCCATGGAAAAACTTCTTACAAAGGAAGATATCTTAATAATTCTCGAACAATACAGGATCGGCAGAAAACCTCTCGCAAAGCTTCTCGGTTGGGGAGAGACTACTGTCATGCAGTACCTTAGCTGTGACATTATTCCCGATAACGAATATACAAAAAAACTAAAGAAGCTTCTCGATGATCCCGGATATTACAGAAATATTCTTATAGAAGGAAAGAACAGAATCACTGCTGTAGCCTACAACAAGAGTCTTGCGGCGGTTGACACCATGTTTACGGGATCTCCTATATTAGAGTGCGCCACTTGGGCGTGTATGTGTATGGATGAAAAGCTTGCGGGTGTAGGAAAGAAGGATTGTTGTGAAGTCGGAGAGATCGGACTCTTAAGGCTTGAATCTGTGCTGATGTGGTCACAGATATTTGCCATAAGGCTGCTTGGCAAGCCTATCTTCGAAGATGAATTTCAGCCCGGAAAAACAATGATGCCATATAAATCTGTTGAAGAAGATTATCCGAGGCTTGTAACACTTGCCGCCACGTCCGGTGATTCTCTTTCGCAGGAAGTGAAAGAGCTTATCGCCAAGGTCAATGATGTGTTTATGTGGTATGGTCCGGCAGCACTGCTGGCGCTTATGAAGGCAGAGAACTACAGGCTTTGCGGTGCGCCGGGGGCGCGAAGAAGAAGGATCGTAAAGGCGGAAACACTAAGAAAAGCGTACAGCGAGGTGTTCGATCAGGCAGGCGTACGCAAGATTAAGGATATAGAATCGTATCTGCAAAAAAGAATTGCATTCATAAAAAAGAACCCGCCGTTATAAGCACCGGACAGGCTACACATGAAAGAAGTACAGATTTTGCGCGGTACGCACAGAGATGTGATAGGTAACAGAAATGCAAAAAGTCGGAGATCGCTCTCCGACTTTTGTTTTATTTGCTTTTCGTGTGATCAGCCGAGCTGAGCAAGTCTTGTTGTGACTTTCTCGTACATATCGGTGTACTTTTCGAGCTTTGCTTTTTCCTCTTCGAGCTTTGCGGCGGGCGCCTTGTTTACGAAGTTGGGATTTGCAAGCATGCCGTTTACACGTTTAAGCTCTCCCTCAAGGCGGGCCTTCTCTTTGATAAGACGCTCTTTCTCTTTCTCGAGGTCAACGAGGTCCTCAAGAGGAATGTAGATCGTTGCACCGGGGATGACCGATGAAACGGCATCGTCCCTGATACCTGTCTTGTCAGCAGCCGTAAATACCTCCGAAGCGGAAGAGAGCGATGCGAAGAAGTTCTTTGAATTATCGAATACCTTCAGTACGCCGGCATCTTCGGAAACAACATGAACGGCAGCCTTGCGTGAGAGCGGAACGTTCATGTCCGTGCGAAGCGCACGGATCGCCTTAACAGCTTCCTTGATGAGCTCAACCGACTCTCTCTCTGCAGGGAAGAGTGTTTCACGGCTTCCCTCGGGCCAGGATGCGATCATGATCGATTCGTTCTTATCAAGTGTTCCCTGCTCTTCTTTCAATGTGCAGAAGATTTC
>JAEEIH010000055.1 GCA_016281275.1 Lachnospiraceae bacterium
GCTGTCATAAAGACAGTAAAATATAAGGAGGTATCATCATGAAGCTTAAAGGAGTCGGATTATTTGCACTTGGAACGTTGTTCGGACTTGAGGGTATCAAAATCCTCACTTCGAAAGATGCAAAGAAAGTGTATGCTCACTGCACCGCAGGAGTGCTCAGAGCCAAGGATTCTGTTATGACGCAGGTAACAGCACTGCAGGAAAACTGCTCTGATATCTACGAGGAAGCCAAGGCAATCAATGATGAAAGAGCAAAAAAGGAGACAGCAGCGGAAGTGGCTGATGCATATGCTTCGGAAACGGAAGAATAAAAAACTGTTATTTTGATCTGTTAAATCAGGGAAAGAAGGGCGTATCGTGAAATTTACGATCAAACATGAGATCAGAAACAGACTAAGGATCCATCTTCCGATGAAAAGGATGACATTCAGGGAGGCGGATACTTTTGACTACTATCTCAAATCGTTTTCTGAGATCAAAAAGGTTGTGGTATATGAGAGAACCGCTGATGCAGTGATCTGTTTTGATTGCGACAGAGGGCGGATCGTCGATATCATAAGAGGATTCGCGTTCGAAAAAGTATCCGTTCCGGAAAAAGTGCTTGAAACTTCGGGAAGAGAACTCGCCGCTAAATACTATGACAGGATCGTTACTACCACGATCCTTCATTTCGGCAAAAGGCTTTTTCTGCCCTTTGGTATAAGAAGGATCTGGACTGTTGCGAATGCTGTCAGATATGCGTGGCGAGGGATTAAAACGCTTAAGAACAAGCGCCTGCAGGTAGAGTTTTTGGATGCGGCGGCCATAACGGCGGCGGTACTTACGGGAGATTACAACACCGCTTCGTCTGTCATGTTCCTGCTCAAGATCGGAGACAGTCTCGAGGAGTGGACACATAAGCGTTCGGTTGATGATCTTGCCAGGAGGATGTCGCTTAACATCGATAAGGTATGGTTGCAGACCAATGATGGGGAGATCATGACTGAATCTTCTGATATAAAACGCGGCGACCGAGTCGTTGTGAGGATGGGCAACATGATTCCCTTCGACGGCGAAGTGGTTGACGGTGAAGCTATGGTAAACCAGGCATCCATGACGGGAGAATCCGTAGCTGTACACAAGGGAATCGGCATGAGTGTCTTCGCGGGGACGGTTCTTGAAGAAGGAGAGATCGTCATCTGTGTTACCCGGACGGAAGGCTGCGGGCGCTTCGACAAGATTGTCAAGATGATCGAGGAGTCTGAAAAACTCAAATCGGCACTTGAAAGCAAGGCAGAAAGACTTGCCGACAGGCTGGTTCCTTACACACTGCTTGCATCGGGACTCACCTGGGCCTTTAGCAGAAACATAAGGAAAGCTGTTTCGGTGCTTATGGTCGATTATTCATGCGCGCTTAAGATGGCCATGCCGATATCGGTACTCTCTGCAATAAAAGAAGCGGCTGAATACGATATAACCGTAAAGGGAGGCAAGTTCCTAGAGGCCGTAGCCGAAGCGGATACTATAGTCCTTGACAAGACGGGGACCCTTACAAAAGCGAAACCTACGGTCGTGAGAGTAGTGTCTTTTAACGGGGAGCCCGAGGACGAGCTGCTACGCCAGGCTGCTTGCCTTGAAGAGCACTTCCCGCATTCTGTGGCAAGGGCTGTGGTTGACGCTGCCGAACGCAAAGGACTGCTTCATGACGAGCTTCATACAACCGTGGAGTACATCGTGGCGCATGGTATAGCTTCCGAGATAGACGATAAGAGAGCGGTGATAGGCAGTTATCACTTTGTCTTTGAAGATGAAGGTGTGCGTATCTCTGAGGGACGCAAAGAAGCATTTGACTCCTTACCGGACGAATACTCACATCTCCATTTTGCCAAGAACGGAATGTTGTCGGCTGTCATCCTGATTGAAGACCCGATGCGCGAAGAAGTAAGAAAGGTTGTCGGAGAATTACGTGAGCAGGGCTTCGAGCACATCGTCATGATGACGGGCGACAGTGAGAGAACCGCTAAGAAGATCGCTGCCGAGGCAGGAATAACTGAGGTTTATGCCGAAGTTCTTCCGGAGGACAAGGCAAAATACGTGGAAAAAGCTAAAGCGGACGGAAGACATGTGATCATGGTCGGCGACGGTATCAATGACTCACCGGCACTCTCGGCCTCTGATGCGGGTATTGCCATTAGCGACGGAGCAGAGATTGCAAGACAGATAGCAGATATAACCATCGGTTCTGACAATCTTGAAAGTCTGGTGGTACTCCGGAAGATAAGTATACTGCTTATGAAGCGGATCCGTTTCAACTACAGGACGATCGTTGGGTTTAATACTGCGCTTATAGGACTCGGAGTTATCGGGATCCTGCCTCCGGCAACTTCAGCTTTGATTCATAACGCTTCGACGGTAGCGCTGGGGCTTAAGAGCATGACGGGACTTTTGCCCGAAGACAGTAGCATAAAAAAGTGATCAATATAACAAAACGTTACATGTACAGCATGTTTTGAACGTATTGATCTATAAGCCGCCGTTAGGCGGCTTTAAAATGACAAAC
>JAEEIH010000056.1 GCA_016281275.1 Lachnospiraceae bacterium
ACCTTCAGCCTGAAGAATTCTCCCGAGAATATATACTACTACTCCGTAATTCATCGCAACTCCTCTTTGGATCCTTTCTTACCGTTCTCACAAGCTTTATCTGTTTTACGTTCAGCGGCTGACAATGCCTCCGTACTACATACTCAACCGATAATATCATCAAGATTATGGATTTCAGAACCGTTATGAATGACAACAACCCTGTCACCCACTTCTATCTTGTCCTGACCGCCGGGAATGATGATCTTTCTGTCACGCGTAATGCAACAAATAAGGACATTGGGCTTTTTCTTCAGTTCGGCAAGTTCTATGCCGACAACCTCGCTGTTCCTGTGTACAACAAATTCAAGCGCTTCGGCCTGATCCGAAAGCTTTCTGAAGTTTTCGATATTGCTGCCCATGGTGTACTGAAGTGATCTGACATACTGAATGATCAGGTTTGTCGAAATGGTATTCGGATTGATTATCGTATCGAGATCCAGTTGATTGATGACTTCGTCAAAATTTATCCGATTGATCTTTGTGATCGTTTTTTGTGCATATCTGCGGGCAAAAAGTGAAAGAAGAATGTTTTCTTCATCAATATTCGTGAGCGCGGCAAACCCTGACGTATTCATAAGTCCTTCTTCAACAAGAAGGTCCCTGTCGGTTCCGTCACCGTGTATTATATCCGCGTCAGGAATTTCGGAGCTGAGGAACTCACATCTGTCTCTTCTGCTTTCAACTATTTTGACATGAATACCGGAATCGATAAGACAATTTGCCAGATAATAACCGATCTTTCCGCCTCCGACTATCAAAACATCCGAAACCTTTTTCGTTCCCACGCCGAATGTTCTGAAGAACTCGTGAATCTCACTCCTCGAAGCCACAACCCCAAGGATGTCGTTTTCGGCGATGACAAAATCACCGCCCGGAATGATCACTTCATCGTTTCTCGTAACGGTTGCAACCAAAAGATTGCAGTGATAGTCACTTCGCAGAGACATGAGCTTAGTACCCACGAGCTTTGAGTCAGCGGGGATCTTATAATGAACAAGCTCAATCTTTCTGTTTGAGAAGACATCTATACGAAGCGCGTTGGGGAAATTAAAAAGTCTTGCTATTTCTTCCGCAGAAGTCATTTCGGGATTAAATATCAGACCAAGATCAAGCTCCCTCTTGAAAAAATCTATTTCCCCGTTATATATGGGATTTCTTACACGAGCAACAGTCTTGCAATTGCTGGCCTTCTTTGCAATGACACAACAAAGAAGATTGGTCTCGTCGGAGTCCATAACCGCTATAACCACATCCGCTCTCTCTACACCCGCAGAAACAAGCGTCGTGTAACTGGTTCCGTCGCCTACAAGCGTCATAACATCCAGATTTGAAAGCGCAGCCTTTAACCTTGCGGCATCGCTGTCGATAACGGTGATCTCATGCCCTTCGGTGTACAGCTGTTCAACCAGAGCAAGCCCGACCTTTCCACATCCTATGACGATAATTCTCATCTTTCAAAACCCCTTTAAGTCAACTGACATCCAAATCAATATTTCATCTTTGTCCCAAGTCCGAAACACGTAAAAACAACTACTGCCGGTTCCCGATCCTGCCAAGTATCTCTTCGATCATCACACCGATATCTCTGCTTTCAACCGTAAAATCAGCCGTGCTTTCATAAAAGGCGCGTCTTTTCTCGTACAGAGATTCAACCGAATTCCTGAACGAGAGGATCCTTCCCTCAACGGCGAGATCCTTAAGCTCCCTTTTTATATAAATCACCTTACCGGTATCCTTCATCACTTTACGGTTAACTTCGCGAATCACAACACCGCCTCCCGTTGCAATGACGAAACCGTTCTTCATCGAAAGATTTTTGAGTATCTCACTCTCAACATCCCTAAAAGCGGGTTCACCCTCCGATGAAATAAAATCAGAAGGCTCCCTGCCTGTGACGACCTTAAATTCCTCATCACAATCGATAAAAGGCGACGCCGTCGCTGCCGAAAGCCTCTTCCCGACAGTACTTTTGCCGCTGCCGGGCATTCCAATCAAGTATATATTCAAAACGTTTTCCTCTTATATGAGTGTTTTGCAGCCATTATATGGCATATGGGCTGACTGACCAATCATTTATTGCTCGATAAACGCTTTTCTGCGATAGTATATTATTTTGAGAGTTCCGCATCTATCGCTGCTGCAGCCTTCTTGCCCGCGCCCATTGCAAGGATAACGGTAGCCGCACCGGTAACCGCATCGCCCCCGGCATAAACATGATCTCGCGATGTAAGACCATCCTCATTGACAACTATTCCGCCCTTCTTGTTGATCTCAAGACCTTCCGTTGTGGATTTGATAAGCGGATTGGGTGATGTACCGATTGCCATGATCACACAGTCAACATCAAGCGTAAATTCTGAACCTGCCTTCTCAACGGGACTTCTTCTGCCCGAGGCATCGGGCTCTCCGAGTTCCATTTCGATACACTTCATGCCGCAGACACTCTTTGTATCATCGCCGAGGATCTCCACGGGATTATTGAGAAGCTTGAAAATAATGCCTTCTTCCATTGCATGCTCAACTTCTTCTTTTCTGGCCGGAAGCTCGTCCAGCGATCTGCGGTAAACGATATATACTTCCTCTGCGCCGAGCCTTTTAGCGCACCTGCACGCATCCATCGCTACGTTACCGCCGCCCACAACAGCAACCTTCTTTGCTCTCATAACCGGAGTATCGTTAACTTCCCTGTACGCCTTCATGAGGTTTATACGTGTAAGGAACTCATTTGCCGAATAAACGCCCTTAAGATTCTCACCGGGGATGTTCATAAATCTCGGAAGTCCTGCTCCCGATCCGATAAATACAGCCTCGAAGCCATCATCAAAGAGCTCATCGACAGTGATCGACTTTCCGATGACAACATTTGTCTCAAACTTAACGCCGAGACTCTTTAAGCCTTCGATCTCACCCTTAACGATGTCCTTGGGGAGACGGAACTCGGGTATACCGTAAACAAGCACACCGCCCGCTGTGTGAAGAGCCTCGAATACCGTTACGCGATATCCCTTCTTTGCAAGGTCACCCGCACAAGTAAGTCCGGAAGGGCCCGATCCGACAATGGCAACTCTTTTGCCTGTAGGTTCCTTAACAACAGTATTATTTGATTTGTTCGCGTTATGAAGATCAGCAACAAAACGCTCAAGTCTTCCGATGCCGACGGGATCGCCTTTAACACCCCTTACGCACCTGGACTCACACTGCTTTTCCTGAGGACAAACACGTCCGCAGACAGCGGGAAGCGAACTCGATACAGAGATAACGTCATAAGCTCCCTCAAAATCTTCCTGTCTGATCTTCTCTATAAACCCCGGAATATTGATTCCGACGGGACATCCCTCTATGCACATGGGTTTCTTGCAATTGAGGCATCTTGAAGCCTCATCGAGAGCTGTTTCTCTCGTATATCCGAGAGCCACCTCCGAAAAGTTTTTATTTCTGACATCGGCTGCCTGAACAGGCATCTCATTCTTTTTAAGTGACATATTAGCCATAACAAAATTCCCTCTTATTCCTTGTGTTTTCGATTCCGGGGCATTTTATGCCCCTGTATTTATTCTTCCGGATAAATTACCGACGCAAAGGTTCTGTACCTTAATCTGCCGGAAACCGCGTATATATCATACTTAAACTTTTTTCGAGAAAAGATTACATGTCTCTTCATATGCATGACGCTCAAAATCCTTATACATGCCGCCTCTGCTCATAGCTTCGTCGAAATCAACGAGATGTCCGTCAAATTCGGGACCGTCAACACATGCGAACTTTGTCTCACCACCGACTGTAAGCCTGCAGCCGCCGCACATGCCTGTTCCGTCTATCATGATGGGGTTCATGCTGACAACAGTCTTGATGTTGTACTTCTTTGTAACCGCACAAACAAATTTCATCATAATAAGGGGACCGATCGTGATCACCTCATCGAACTGTTCACCGGCCTCAATGAGCTTTTCGAGAGCGTTTGTTACGAGACCCTTCTCTCCGTAACTGCCGTCATCTGTCATAACGATATAATTATCGCTTGCCGACTTGAATTCATCCTCAAGAATAAGCAGATCCTTGGTTCTGAAACCAACTATCGATGTAACATTTGTTCCCTGTTCATGAAACTTTTTCGCAACGGGAAGTGCGATGGCGCAACCCACACCACCGCCGACAACAGCAACTTTTTTAATACCTTCGGTGTGTGTTGCACGTCCGAGAGGTCCTACAAAATCCTGTATGTAATCACCCTCATTCTTCTCATCGAGCTTTCTGGTTGTTGCTCCGACGATCTGGAAAATGATTGTTACAGTTCCCTTTTTCCTGTCGTAATCGGCAACAGTAAGCGGGATACGCTCGCCTTCTTCATCAACTCTCAGAATGATGAACTGACCGGGCTGCGCCTTTGCGGCAACAAGCGGTGCCTCAATGTCCATCAGTGTAACTGTGGGGTTAAGCTTTTTCTTTAAAACTACTTTGTACATTTCCTTATTCTTCTCCTCCTCTGGAATGTTAGCCTGTTTATGTTATTACACTTACCTGTGTATTGGCGTAATGCTCATTTCCCGGGCGGTATCAGCCCAAAATGTTTATATCCTTCGGCCGTAACTATCCTGCCTCGCGGCGTTCTCGCTATCAATCCGGTCTGTAAAAGGTACGGCTCGTAGACCTCTTCGATCGTTCCCGGATCCTCGCCGATCGTGGTGGCTATAGCGTCTATCCCGACGGGTCCTCCCGCGAACTGCTTTATCATTGTTTCTATGACAGATCTGTCGGTATTATCAAGTCCTATCGGATCGACATCCATGAGATCGAGTGCTTCTTTCGCAACTTTTGCCGTGATCTTTCCGTCAAAGCGAACCTCCGCAAAATCACGGATCCTCTTTAAGAACCTGTTGGCAAGCCTCGGTGTTCCCCTCGACCTACGGGCAAGCTCAAGAGCACCTTCGTCATCAATCGGAGCATTCAATAATTTAGATGATCGTTTTATGATCGTGATAAGCTCTTCGACAGTATAAAACTCGAGTCTGCTCACAATTCCGAATCTGTCCCTGAGGGGTGCCGAAAGCATCCCTGCCCTGGTCGTCGCACCAACAAGAGTGAAGTGCGGCAGATCAAGTCTGATAGTCTTCGCTGATGCTCCGCTTCCGATAATGATATCTATGTAATAATCTTCCATCGCCGAATAGAGGAGCTCTTCAACCTGTCGACTGAGCCTGTGTATCTCGTCAATAAAGAGAACTTCCCCTTCTCTGAGTTCATTCAGTATTGCTGCCATATCGCCTTGTTTTTCGATAGCAGGACCCGAAGTGGTCCTGAAGCCGGCACCCATTTCCGCGGCGATAATTCCGGCCAACGTGGTCTTTCCAAGACCGGGAGGTCCGAAAAGCAGGACATGATCGAGCGTGCCGTGTCTTCCCCGTGCAGCTTTTATATAGACACTCAGGTTGTCCTTTACTTTTTTCTGTCCGATATAATCATCGAGCAGCTTGGGTCTCAGCCCAGTCTCGACTCCGACGTCTTCGTCGGTAAACTGAGTTGTTATCATCCTCTTCGGCATACAATCCTCTCTTTGGAAGCAGTTTACTGCTTCCGTTTCCTCGTCCAAAACAAGACTATGTACCAAATTCTCATTGGAAGCAGTTTACTGCTTCCGTTTCCTCGTCCAAAACAAGACTATGTACCAAATTCTCTTTGGAAGCAGTTTACTGCTTCCGTTTCCTTTTCCACGGTCTATGATTATTTACGCATTCTGAGAGCTTCTTTTATAAGCTCTTCAACAGTCATGGAATCTGTCATTTCGACTTTTCCTGTGGAAGCTTTTGCCTCCTGCTTGGAGAAGCCGAGCGCCATCAGCGCTTCCATTGCTTCAACACGCTTGATCTCACCCTCGGTCTGTGCCCGGTCATCCGTAATTTCTTCGCTTGCTTCAGTCTCCATGTTTTTGTATGTAGCGGACAAAAGCCTGAATTTATCCTTTAATTCAATTATCAGCTTCTGCGCTGTCTTTGCGCCTATTCCCGGAGCTCTCGAAATCGATTTTGCATCCTCCGCCGCAACCCTCATTAGGAGATCTCTTACGGTTAATGTCGAAAGAATACTCATGGCAGCCTTCGGTCCGATTCCGCTCACTGTGATGAGATGCTTAAAAACCGTAAGTTCATCTTTATAAAGGAATCCGTAAAGTGCTGCGCCCGCTTCGGAAAAATGTGTGTATATGTACAGTTCAACTTCTCCGTCCGTAGCTAGCAGATATGCCGAAAGAGCACCCGTTACGAACACTTCGTAGCCGACCCCGTTCACGTCGATAATGACCGAACCGCTGTCATGCTCATATACCAATCCCCTCAGATAAGAAATCATAAGTGACCAAAGCCGCCTTCCCATGCACAAAATCAGTCAGATACTTTCAAAATGACCTTTATTCAGTACAAAATCACCGTCTTCAACATATTTCAGTATAAGCGATGCCTTTATTCCAAGCCCTTCAGCAACCTGTATAGTGTTGCTGTTCGGATACCTATTAAGATAATCTTTGATCTTTTCGTATATTTCTTTGTCAATTTCCTTACAGCTTTCACATGTCGATGTGTAAAGCCTGCTCGGAAAAGTCTTATAACAATGCTTGCAGGTACAAAACATGCATTAACCTCCCGTCAAAAAGTTCACACAAACACCGGCATTCGCTTTACAAAAGGCTGGCGAACAGCGAAAGGAACTTCTGCCTGACCTTCTCGCCGAAAGGTCTGGTATTCCATTCATCAAGAGTGATCTCGTGTGACAATTCCGCCGTCTCAAGGACGTCTTTTTTGACATGATCTATGACCAAGCCGCTCCAGATCGCAATCTCACACTCATAGTGCAGATAAAGACTTCTGTAATCCAGATTAACGGTGCCCAAAAGTCCGAAACTCTCGCTTATATAGCTCTTCGCATGGATGAATCCGGGTGTATATTCATAGATCCTGATGCCAACCTGTAGCAAACGCCCATAACTGAGTCTGGTAAGAGCAAAAACAAGCTTTTTGTCCGGTATTGCCGGAGTGATTATCCTGACATCAACACCACGTTTCTTTGCATCTATCAAAGCATTCATTATCTCATCACCGACAACAAGATACGGCGTCGTGATATACAGGTACTTCCTCGCGCTGTATATAAGCTGTCTGACGGCCGAAGGGACAGGAGTGCTTTCAGTATTGTCCGGACCGTCCGCAAAAGGAATGCAGTATTCATCGTTAACAATTCCCGATGTTCTTTTAAAAGCGCTTATATCGTCGTCCGGTTTGCCCGTCGTAAGTCCCCACATTTCGAGGAACAATGCCGACAGACCCCATACGGCATCCCCTTCGATCCTTACGCCGTTATCCTTCCAGTAACCGAACCGCGTCAGCGCATTAATATATTCATCCGCAAGATTAAACCCACCGGTGTAACCGACGATCCCGTCTATGACGATGATCTTCTGATGACTCCTGAAATTCTTGTAGAGCTTATCAAGATATTTATGCACCGGATTAAATGCTGCAACTTCAATTCCGACATCAGTAAGTTCTTTCCAGAAATGCTTGTCTGTTCTAAACATTGAACCGAAGTCATCATACAAAAACCTGATTTTTACTCCGTCGCCTGCTTTTCCGATCAGGATCGGTTTTATTTTTTCCCAAAGAGCGCCCTCAGCCACGATAAAAAAGCTCATGAATATAAATTCTTTTGCTTTTTTTATGTCATCGAGTACCGCGCAAAAAGCCTCCTCACCGCTCGGATAATAAGAAATTTCGTTATTTTTGAATACCGGATAGCCTTCCGAAGTAAGAAGTCTTGCAAGTCCCGCATATTCCGGTATGTCCTTTTCAAATTTACAAAACGTCTCCGGTTCGCACTTCATCTGGTTCTTAACCGCGCCAAAAAGACGGGTGTGCCTTTTCCTTATCTTTCTGAAAGCCGAAGCCCTTCCCCAGATAAGATACATGAATACTCCCGCTATCGGAAGCACACTGATGATAATCAGCCACCCGATCTTAAAGCTTTCATCCGTGCGTTTGTTTACCAAACTGCAAACGATCATAATGAGCACAAGTTCAACCGCAAGATATACATAAAGTCCGTATCTCGAAAGGAAGAACGCAAGCACAAATACGAATGCGAATTGCAAAAGCAGTATGGCGGCTACCGTCCACGCTCTGATAAATCCGCTGAGATATTTTTTAACAAATCCCTCATCCCCAATGTGGATGATGTCCATGCTGGGTCTCATCTGCAGACTCCTCTTTTGGAATCAAAACACTCAAAATTTACAGGTTGCATAATCTATTTAATATTACTATTTTTGCATACAAATATCAAGAGCACCGATTATTCATCACTGCTTGACATTCTGTATATAACAGCTGCTTTTATCACATCCGGAGAGATGTCCTGCAGCCTTACGAAAGACAATTTGTCATAATAATCACGTTTTATTAGCGGAAGTCCTTCCGGAAGATCTTCTTCCCTTATGGTTAAAAACTTCCCTTCACACGGAACATAGCACGTGGCCGGAGTTGCCTTCTTCCTGTCGTGTGAATTCATAAATTCCCCTACAGATACATGAACCGCCATATCTTTCGAAGGGATATAATAATGTTCCCTGAAATCCTTCATGAACAATCTGAGCTTGTCTTTTATAAGCGGAACCTTTACAGTCAGTTTTCCGTTTTCGTCTCTGCTCAGTATTCCCAAGGGACTTCTGCCCTTAAACATGCATTCCGGCATCTCGTTGCGCGGTTCAACCTCAATCCTTATCCCACCGTCTTCTTCTCTCGGTTCGCCGACATCAAATCCACCCGAAAAGAATGAAACAACACTCAGAAGACCGGCTACGGGCATCATACCTTTTATATCGTCGCTGTTGTGAAGGAGTAGCGTATTCCTCATCAAAACAGTATCTTCGTTTTCTTCGTTTCTTCCCATGGCTCGGCACATGAGAATACTCTTTTGATAATTTTTGTAAACATCGATCAGTTCTCCGCCGGTGTAAACATCCTCTCTGTATATACCGCAAAGCTCCTCAAGCTTTTTCTGTTTCATTGATCCGAGAGATAAAATGCGTTTAAGCGGCATGAGTTTTTTGTATATGTCGCAGGATTTTTTTGAATAAAACGGATCTGACATGCCGTGTTGCCCGTATTTTGTTTTCAAATAGGGTATGTCGAAGGTCGAGCCGTTAAAGTGAACTATGTTGCTTTTATCCTCAAGTAGCTTCGCAAAGGCTTTCAACACTCTTTTTTCATCCTCAAGATCATCCGCGAAGAATTGTCTGAGCTGAGTTCTGTTCTCTTCCGCAAACATACATCCGATAAGATATAGTCCCGATCTCGAAGGAGAAAGTCCCGTAGTCTCAATATCAAAAAAAATCACTTCCTGCGGCGCGGCATCGGGAGCGACAACGCGCGCCGCTCTTTCAAAGCTCAGATCGTCTATGAATTGGTCGGAAATATGCATATCTTCTCCTAATCGGTTCGAGAAATACCGTTCGCTTGCGAAAGCGTGATCTGTCTGCGCAAAAGAAAATCCGGCAACCAAAGGCTACCGGATCACAATGAGCGCAACTGCACTCCGTCTTGCTGTTTAATAAATCGAAGTGAGAAATCATTAAGCCTCCTTGGCAATGATCTCCTTCTTG